>JBGPMV010000013.1:0-17507 GCA_041487155.1 Rhabdochlamydiaceae bacterium | reverse complement strand
CATGCAATTATCTGCGATCAGATTAATATAGCTCCGCTGTATTTTCCGCGGGAGTATGCCGAGTATTTAGATGTTGTCGTTCCAGAGCCTATCAAGCAGGTTATTCGTGGAGCGCTCCATGAAAAATGGCGTGCTTTAGTTCAAACTCCACATGCTCTATCCAATCAATGGGCAAAGGCTTTATCTACTGAGAGGGCCCAATATATGCAGCTGTTGTGGATCCAGGAAGCTGAATTTGAAGAAATCCTCAAGAACTATTGTCCGCGTCTCTTCAAAATGCTCATGGATAGTGGAAAGCCGCTCTACTCGCGCGAGGACATGTGCATCTATGGGAATGCAATCTTGCAATATATCCCTGAAGAGGCAGCGATTCGCACATGGATAAAAGGACAACTTGTTGAATACATTACCTCTCTGTACGGGGTGGGTGGCATAGACTTTCAATTGCTCCCTAGAAATGTTCGGGCTTACTTAACATGCTGTCCATTAAAAGAACCTGAAATTCAGGAAATCATCGACGCGGTTCAAATCAATGTTTCAAGAAAACAATTTGCCCAGTTTCTGTCTGGCAATAGTTCTTATGTGAAATTAAGAGAGACCGTGAAGGATTTTGAAGGTGCCTTAAAGTTTGCTGAAAAGCATATTCCTAAGGATGAGTTTTCACAGCTCAAAGACAAGCTTATTGCCGGCTTAGCGATAGAACGGTATAAAAGAGAGCTTGGCGTTTCAAAAGAGGCAATCGATATCTCTAAAGATCCTGTATATTTGGGTGTTTCTGAAGAGGCTCTTAAAGAGAAAGAAAAACAGTATCAGCATCTAGTCTGGCTTGAGCTGCTACGGGACCAGATTAATTATATGCAACCTGGCACAATTGGTGGAGAAAAGCATGCTGAAAAGTTCTTAGAAGCAGTGGGTAGCTGTCCTGAGCCAGAGCGTCATTTGTTTACAGAGATCTTTCGCAAAAAATTGCCCTCTACTCTAAACGCCGAATTCATCTATAAGTTCTGCACTTTAAATATTAAACTTTTCTCCCTTGGGATCCTTTCTCCCGATACGGTCATTGAATGGTGTCATGCAAATAGAATGAATTGTCACCCAATAGGGGAAATCATTGATGAACATATCATCGCTCTCACTGCAACTCTTAAACGTTATGGAAAAATTGACTTTTCCGGTGTCCCCTCCCCTGACGCTCCATTTTTGCACAAGAACAAAGCAAAACTCCACACGTTAGCCGTCCAGCATCAACTTACCAACATAAACTTCCTCGTTACTTATATTGATCAGAAGAAAGTCGAATACAAACCCCCTTATCGCTTTGTGAAAAATCCTATAGAGGAGACGGTTTACAAACAATGCAAGGTTGAATTCGACGGTTATGTCACAACACGTGATAAGATGATACCTGATGTCAGGTGGTTATCTCACCATGCCACAACGCCAGAGGAATTTGAGCGTTCAGCAAGCTATCTTCCAGAAGAGATAAAAACTGAGCTGGCACGAGTCCGCAATCAGATTAAAGAACTCGATCGAACTAGCCGCGCGACAAGCGAGGCGGTTTATGAAAAGCTTGGAGAGGAACTTGAGAGCGTAACTATTTCTGAAGATCTGAAAAAATCCATTGATACTTATAACACCGAAGTCGACTTCTCCTTAGGGTGGCCTACCCTTCTTAATAAATATACATTTCAATGCGAAAACCGTAATTCTCAATACAAAGATCTGGACGACAGAAACAAAGTTTTAAAGAATGATATTGCAACACTTACTCTCGATCTTAGGGAAGAAAAGGGAGAATTAAAAGGGAAGCACGAGGCTGAGTTAGAAGGCAACACGGAAAAAATGAAGGACCTTACGAAGCAGCAGGCTTTAAATCAAACTGCAATCGATACCGGAAAAGCGCGTCTCGCAATAATCTCTTCGAGATATGAGGCATTGATGGTGCTTATTAAGAAACATAATGAACCTCTCCATGAAAAATTTGCTGAAGCAAAAAAAGCCGATGAAAAAATTGCTCAGGACACCGTAAGACAAATGCAAGTACTCCTCGCTGAATATAGAAAAGCGCTCGAGGCGTACTTGACAGTTAACAAAAACCCTTCATAATCGCAAGAAATGACGCAGCCTTGAGCGATGCGCCGCCGACTAGGGCGCCGTTAACATTTTTCGTACGGGCAAGTGCAGGAGCCGTCTCGGGGGTGACCGATCCTCCGTAGAGGAGAGGAATATCGGTTGCACACCGTTTTCTCAAAATCTCTTTTAGCAGGGTATGGACCTCTTCGATCATCTCAGGCGTCGCGCTCTGGCCGGTGCCGATGGCCCACACGGGCTCGTAGGCAACGACTCCGTTAAAATTTTCTTCTAGGACGTCGGTGAGCTGCCGGGTGAGAACTGCGGCTGTTTTCTTCGCTTTGCGCTCCTCTAGGGTCTCTCCGATGCAAAGAAGAGGGATGAGGCCGTGGCCTACTGCCGAATCAATTTTTTTCTTGATAGCGAGATCTGTTTCGCCAAAGAGCCTGCGCCTTTCTGAATGTCCGATGATCACAAATTTGGCTCCGCAGTCGGCCACTTGAGGAGCTGATATTTCGCCAGTAAAGGCTCCTTGGGGCTCGAAATAGATGTTCTGAGCGCCGATGAGGATGGATGAGCCGCGGGCAAGGTCAGCAGCCTGGCGAAGGGCGGTGGCGGATGGTGCGATCCAAACAGTTCCTTGAACATGGGGTACAAGCTCTTTAAAAAATTCTTCCACCTCATGTCGGGTCTTGTGCATTTTCCAGTTGGCAGCGATAATAGGGTTCATATAACTATTTTACTGAAGGCAGAGAGCAAATGCAAGCAACCGATGTACTTTCTGTTTCAGAACTGACGCTTTCGATCAAAAAACATCTTGAGGGGCGGTTTCAGGCTCTGAAGGTGCAAGGCGAGATCACGAATTTTAAAGAGCAGGCATCTGGCCATCTTTATTTTACTTTGAAAGATGCCCAGTCGCAGATCTCTGCGGTGCTTTTTCGCGGTAATGCCACGAGCTTGACCCGCCTTCCTAAAAACGGCGATCAGGTGATTGTGCAAGGCGAGATCAGTGTCTATGCCCCGCGGGGGAATTATCAGCTGATCATCCGACAGCTTCAATATGCGGGGGTCGGCGAGCTTCTATTAAAATTGCATGCGTTGAAAGCCAAACTTCAAGAGATGGGGTGGTTTGATCCGGCACGAAAAAGGCAGCTGCCGGCAACGCCTAAAACCATCGGTGTTGTGACAAGCCCTACCGGCGCTGTCATCCAAGATATTTTAAACATTTTAAGCCGCCGGCATGCCGGTTTTCATCTGGTTCTAAACCCGGTGAAGGTCCAGGGTGAAGGGGCTGCACAAGAAATCGCGGCGGCGATTGATCAATTTAACAAACATAACCTGGCCGATGTTCTTATTGTGGGGCGTGGAGGCGGAAGTTTGGAAGATTTGTGGCCGTTTAATGAAGAGGTCGTGGCGGCAGCGATTTTTCGCTCGAAGATACCTGTGATTTCGGCAGTGGGTCATGAGACCGATTTTTCGATCTCTGATTTTGTGGCAGACTTGAGGGCGCCGACGCCTTCTGCCGCTGCCGAGCTTGTCATGGCAGCTGCAAGTCAGCACCTTTCTCAGCTAGGGGCTTTTCAGAAGCGGTTTGACCAGCTGATCTCTCATCATCTTTCTTCTCACCGCCAAAAAATTACTCTCTTGCAGCGGCATCCCCTTCTGTCGTCTCCTTATGCCTTAATTGAAAGCGCCTCTCAGCGTTTGGATGATTATACGGAAGAATTTGATCAAACCATGCTTCAAGTTTTAGCGACCTGCCGCCTCAAGTTAGACGGGCTAAAACGGCAGCTCGGCGCAATGAGTCCCCAGATTCGGATCAATCACCTCAAGGAAAAATTAAAATCGATCGCTTCCCATCTCAAATCGATTGATCCTAAAAATCTTTTAACGAAAGGATACTCCATTCTCTTTCGGGAAAACGATCATTCCGCTATCGTCTCTTCTAAAGACCTCAAGGTAGAAGATAAGATCCGCGTACAACTCCATGACGGAACAATAAAGGTAGAAATTTATGAAATTTGAAGATGCTTATCAAAGGCTTGAAGAGATCCTTCAGGCGATGAATTCAGGAAAAGTGGCGCTAGACGATTCGCTCAAGCTCTATGAAGAGGCAGACAAGCTGATTGTCACGTGCCAGAAAAAGCTGACAGAGGCTGAGAAAAAAATCGAAATCTTGGTTAAAAATCGCTCGGGAGAGCTGACCATAGATGAGGCGGGCGAGCCGTTAAAAGAGTCGTTCTTAACATGAATATAGCGCTATTTTTCAATCCGCTCCATAAGCAGTCTAAGCAGCTTGCGCTGGGAATCCGGGAGTTTTTTTCTTCTCAAAAGATCCAGGTGGCGGCAGAAGATGCAGTAGCAAAAGAGATTGGAGCGGTGCCTCTTTCAAAAGCCTCCGCTATCCAGTTTATCATTTCGCTCGGCGGTGATGGAACGTTGATTAGTGCGGTCCATGACCATGCCAATATCGACGCTCCTATTTTAGGAATTAACACGGGACATCTGGGGTTCATGGCCGATGTTCAAGTGTCTGAAGTGTACCCAAGTCTTCAAGATTTGATCTCAGGCGCCTACACGGTGGAAGAAAGACTTATTCTGGATGGAAAAGATCATCATGGTGTTTCTAGCTTCGCAGTCAATGACTTTGTCATCCACAGGTCTCCCAATCCCAGCATGGTTGAAATCGGAATCCATGTGAATGGTCTTTATCTCAATACGTTTGAAGCAGACGGCCTGATTATTGCAACGCCTAATGGTTCGACGGCCTATTCGCTGGCGGCCGGAGGGCCCATTGTCAGCCCGGCGCTCGAGGCTATCGTTATTACACCGATTTGTCCGCATACCATTTCCAACCGTCCTATTGTTCTCACGGCAGATAAAGAGATCCAGATTCAATATCTTAGCGACTACCCCCCCGTTGAAATCCGTGCAGACGGCCTTCCTCCTTTTTCCCTTGCGACCGGCGAGTCGTTCCACATCCGCCGGAGCAGCCGGAAGTTCAAACTCATTAATCTCTCCAGAAAAGACTACTTTTCTACACTCCGCACTAAGCTCGGCTGGTCCGGCAAGTTAAGATAACTCTTGCTTGGCTTCTTCTTTTCAGTTAATAAGAAGAAAAAGGGGTTTTTTATGAACACAAAGAAACTGTCTGGAATCATAGCTTTGGTGGTAGGCGTTGGGCTGATTGGACTTAGCGTTTACATTCATCATAGGATGAAGGAGGCCTCTGAAGGATTTGGAAGGGTATCGGGCTTTTTTCCTAAGAATGAAGTTGGTGGAGCTGTAGAACATGCGGTGCAAGGCAAAATTGCCAGCTACGGACCTGTGGCAACTTTAAGCCTGGTGAGCGGTATTATTCTAATCGTTGGCGGCGGCTACGTCTCCTACCGTTTTAGAAAAAGACGTTAGTCCATCCTTAGTTCGAAATGGTGGCCGTCAATCCACCAGATGATCATTTGTTTGGGTGCTCCGACATTGAAGCGGAAGCACTCATTCTCGGGTTTTTCTCCAAACATATTTTTCTCCCGAACGAGAATAGCTACGTTGTACATCTTTGAAAATGCGTAAAACTCAGCTACGCCTCCCCAAAATCCCTCGTTTGAAACCTCGGCAAAATAATGAGTAAAGCGAGTCTCTTCGGGCTGATAAAGTTGGATCTGCTGCTTTAGTTGTTCTATTTCATGTTCAAGAACAGTTGTGTCCTCTCCCAATGCTTCGAACGTTTCAATCGAAGCTTCAAGTCCATCGATTTTTTGTTCCATATCCATGACGTAAATACTAATTCCGGCTGCAATCAATCCTTCTAGCTCATTATCTCGTTCTATATTCTGACGTTGCCAGTTAACAATATCTGTTCGTAATTGCTTGGGATCCAATCTTAAATCTGAGTCTTCCATTGATGTGTTCTCGGACGCATAAAGCTCATAGGCAGCGCTTGCGGCTATATAAAAACAGTTTCCCTTATCCGGTATCGGGATGACTCTATTATCTTTTATTCTTAAGGGAGCTTGTATGAGTTCACATCTTTTCTGTATAGCTGCTAAAAATTGGTTCCTTGTCGGAAAGAAAACCTGGTTTACAGAGATCATTTCAATTCTATCTTGATGCGGAGTGATTTTGACTTCAAGCTCTTGAAACCGTCCCAATAACTGATCTTTTTTTTCTCCTCGAAGACCTGGCAATCCTTCTTCCTGGAATATTCGGTCAAATTCGTCATGAAGCTCTTGCACCTGGGTCATTAGCTCCTGATAAATATTCTCTGATGGCTGAGCAGGACTAGCTGCTGGAGCAGGACTGGGTGAAGGCGGTCTGTCTTCAGCCACTTGATGTACAGAGGCTGAACTAAGTGGTAATGAACTATCTCGACGCGCTGGTGGAAGCTCCGGCCCCAGAGGGTTTAGAAAATGGGCTGCAAAGTTGTAGGCGTAACCTACGGCTGTAAAAATGAGGGCAAAAGGAATCAGAATACGAAAAACAGTGCGTGCGATTTTCTCGGCTACATCTTTGAATAGTTTATCTTTATTCATTGGGTCGGTAATCGGTCGGACTTCTCTTTTGAGCCACTGGTAGGGTCTGAAGAGTTGGGTTCCTAAGTGTCTTGAGTCTGTAAGTCCCTGTTGGAGGGTCTGGAATGTTGCCATAGAGCGACTAGTATAACAGAAGAGGTAAAAAGATTATAGTGGTAGTAAATATTTTAATTGGTAGTTGATGAAGAATCGCTCGAGGACGGTTTTGAGCTTGAGGTGATGGAAAAGGGCGGTGCGGGCTTCTTGAATAAGCGGGATGGCGTCGTAGAGACGAAACGGGTCATGCTCGCGGATATAGAAGAGGATCTCTTCAAAAAGGCGGTCTGTGTCGAGGGTGGTGTAGTCATCGGTGAGCGGGTGGAGGATTTGGTGGAGCTGGGTGTAGCTTTGGCATTGGAAGAGATTGGTTAGAGGGAGGATCGATTGTTTTTGGGTGAGGCGGTTTAGGGCTTCTGAGATGGATCCTTCGGATAGCAGCGCGATTTTTTTTGCGTCAGGTGCGTGGTGCTTTTCGAGGAGAAACTGGGTGAGCTCTTCATCGGGGATAGGATAAAAAGGGATTTTTGAGCAGCGGGAGAGGATGGTGGGGAGGAGGAGCGAGGGCTGGGAGGTGAGGAGAATAAACTGGGTGTCGGAGGGGGGCTCTTCGAGGGTTTTGAGGAGTGTGTTGCTGGTGGTGGGGAGCATTTTTTCAATGTCGTGGAGGATGAAGACTTTGCAGGGGGCTTCAAAGGGAGGGAGGGAGGTTTCTTGGATGAGCTGGCGTAGGACAGCGATGGGGTATTGGTCGGATTCGGGATCGGGATGGAGGATGTGGAGGTCGGGGTGTTGAGATTTGGTGCTTTGGAGGAGGGCGTTTGCTAGGCGGTGGGCGAAGTGGCCTTTTCCGATGCCGCGGGGGCCGTGGAAGAGGAGCACTTGCGGGACGGTGCGGCGAACGGCAAGGTGCGAGAGGACTTCTTTGGCTTGGGCGTTACCAATAAGGTTGGAGAAGTCGCAGGGCGTCTTGGAAAACATCTTGGGGTGGTTTGGATCCATCTAGAACATGAAACCTCTTTGGCTCTTTTTTAGCAATGGAGAGATAGGCAGAGCGGATTTTTTGGTGGAACGAGATATTTTCTTGTTCGATGCGGTCTTTGGATCTTTGGACCCGTTTTAACCCTTCGTGGGGGTCGATGTCGAGGTAGAGGGTGAGGGCGGGCTCGAGGTCTTGGGTAGCGAAGTGGCAAAGGGTGCGGACCCAGTCGGGGTCAAAGCCTCTAGCGCCGCCTTGGTAGGCGACGGTGGAGTCGTTGAATCTGTCGCAGAGGACGATTTTTTTTTGGGCAAGGGCTGGGAGGATGATTTCTTGGACGTGCTGGGCTCGATCGGCGAGGAATAAAAAGAGTTCGGTGCGGGAAGAGACGTCGTGCTCGTTGTGGTGGAGGAGAAGGTGGCGGATGAGCTCGCCTGTCATGGTTCCGCCGGGCGCGCGTGTTAAAAGGACCGGTTTTTTCTCTTGGGTGAGATATTCGTAGACTTTATGGATGAGGGTGCTTTTTCCAGCACCCTCTCCGCCTTCGAAGGAAATGAACAATTATTTAGCTCCTGCTAATTCTTCAATTTTTTGGACGGCGACGACTTTATCTTCGGCGGGGAGATTGACAAGGCGGACGCCTTGGGTCGATCTTCCCATGACTCGGACGTCTTTCATCGACATGCGGATAGTTTGTCCTAAGTTCGACATAAGGACGACGCTGTCGCTATCGGTGACGGAAATCGCTCCAACAACAAGTCCATTGCGCTGGCTTGTAATGATAGAGCGGACTCCTACGCCTCCGCGGTTGGTTTGTCTAAAGTCTTCGACGCTTGATCGTTTTCCATAGCCGTTTTCACAGACGATGAGGAGTGAGTTATCAGGGGTGACAACTTCACAGCTGATGACGACGTCATTTTCATTCTTGAGTGTGACGCCGCGGACTCCGCGGGCGACACGGCCGATGGCGCGGATGAGGTTTTCATCGAAGCGGACGGCCATTCCATTTTTGGTAAAGAGCATGATCTGTTTACCGGCATGGACTAGACGTGCGGCGATGACTTCATCTCCTTCGTCGATGTTGATGGCATAGACGCCTTTGCGTCTTTGGGAGCTGAACTCAGAAAGCATAGTCTTCTTGACGACGCCTTTGCGGGTGGCAAGGAGGATCGATGCTTGATCTTCAAAGTTGCGCACGCGGAGGATGGCGGCGATCTTCTCTCCGGGGCCGATATCTTCGAGGAGATTGATGAGCGGTTTTCCTTTGGTGCGGCGTCCGCTTTCGGGGATCTGCCACACTTTGAGCCAATAACATCTTCCAAAGCTTGTAAAGATCATGAGGGTGTCATGGGTGGAGGCGACGTAGATGTCTTTCAGGGAGTCTCCCTCTTTTTTCATCTCGAGGCCTGCGACGCCATGTCCTCCGCGTCGTTGTTCGCGGAAGGTGTCGGTCGGCATCCGTTTGATATAGTCGTCTTCGGAGATGGTAATAATCACGGGCTCGTCAGGGATGAGGTCTTCCATTTGGAACTCCCCTTCTGCGGCGATGATTTTAGTACGGCGCTCTCCTTTATGGTGCTTACGGAGCTCTTCTAGTTCGTCTTTGATGATGCCGCGAACGAGGGCTTCGCTTGCTAAAACGGCTCTGTAGTGGGCGATTTTTGTTTGGAGCTCTTGGTATTCGCCTTCGATTTTTCCGCGCTCCATACCTGTGAGTTGGTAGAGTTTGAGGTCGAGAACTGCGTGGGCTTGTCTGTCGGAAAGCTGATATTTTTCCATGAGCTTGGCTTTGGCGGCTTCTCTGTTGTCGCTTTCTCGGATGAGTTTGACAACAGCGTCGAGGTGATCGAGCGCTTTTAAGTAACCTTCTAAGATGTGAGCTCTGGCTTCGGCTTTATTGAGCTCAAAGCGCGTTCTTCTGCGGATGACTTCGATGCGGTGCTCGATCCATGAGGCGATCATGTGCTTGATCGTCATGGTGCGGGGCATTCCTTTATCGAGGGCTAGCATGTTGCAGCCGAAGGTCACTTGCATGTCGGTGAACTTATAGAGCTGGTTGATGGTGACGTCAGGAATTTCATTCCGTTTGAGCTCAAGTACGATTCTCATGCCGTCTTTATCGGATTCATCGCGCAGATCCGAGACGCCGTTCATGGTCTTTTCGTTGACAAGCTCGGCGATGCGCTGGATGAGGATCGATTTATTGACGTTGTAGGGAAGCTCGTCGATAACGACTTTTTGACGTTCGGTGCCTTCTAAGTCTTCGACGTGCATGACGCCGCGGAGCATGATTTTTCCGCGACCGGTGTGGTACGCTTCTTTAATGCCTCGGTAGCCGCAGATCACGCCGCCTGTGGGAAAGTCGGGCGCGGGCATCACTTCCATGATTTCATCGATGGTGGTGGCGGGGTTGTCGATCACGCGGATCGTGGCAGTGATGAGCTCTTCGATATTGTGAGGGGGTATGTTTGTTGCCATGCCGACTGCAATACCGGACGATCCGTTTGCAATGAGGTTGGGAAACTTGGAAGGAAATACGGTGGGCTCGACTTTGGTTTCGTCGTAGTTAGGAATATGATCGACGGTATCTTTGTCGAGATCTTCCATGAGGGAGATCGCGGCGTGCGTCAGTCTCGATTCTGTGTAACGCATCGCAGCTGGTGGGTCGCCGTCGATGGAGCCGAAGTTACCTTGTCCGTCGACTAAGGTGTAGCGCATGAGCCAGCTTTGGGCCATGCGGACAAGTGTTGGATAGATGACGGTTTCTCCGTGCGGATGGTAATCCCCTGAGGTGTCTCCGCAGATTTTTGCGCATTTTCTGTGTTTGGCGCCGGGGGTGAGGTTCAGTTGTCTCATGGCAAACAAGATGCGGCGCTGAGACGGTTTTAATCCATCGCGGACGTCGGGGAGCGCGCGTGAGATAATCACGGACATGGAGTAGCGAAGATAACTTTCCTTAACTTCGTCTTCTACGTTGCGGGGTACAATCATTTGATCTTTTGGGTAGTCCATATTTATCCCTTAAATGTCTAAGTTCTTCACTGAGAGTGCGTGTTTTTCGATAAATGCTCTGCGCGGCGGTACATCTTCTCCCATAAGCATGGTGAACATGTGGTCGGCGGCGATTGCATCGGGCAGTGTGACACGTATGAGTGTTCGTTTTTCTGGATCCATGGTGGTTTCCCAGAGCTGGTCGGCGTTCATCTCTCCAAGACCTTTATACCGTTGGATCTCGATCCCTTTACGGCCATTAGCGCGGAGGAAGTCGATGGTTTCTTTGAGGGTGAAGATCGGTGTTACGCGTCCTTCTTCGTCGGTGATGTCAAGGAGTTTTCCATCGGCGATGGTGTAGTGGTCAAACGAGAGGTTAAAGTCTGCCAGCTTGGATCTTAAGGCGTTCATCTTCCCTTCTTCGAAGAGTTCTAAGAACGGGAGCGGCTTATAGATGAAGGTTTTGGCTTCTTCTGTCTGCTCTTCGGCAGGAATCGATGCAAGGGTTTGTGCGTGGACTTGCTTTTGAATCTCTTCGTCTTCTGCACGTAGGCGTATGAACTCGTCGTCTGTGTAGACAAACTTGAATTGGTCGCCGATTTTAACTTGGAAGCGCGGGAACCGTCCTTGCTCGTCTCTAGTTTGGAGGAATTCTCGGAAGGGAATTCCTTTTCTCTCAATGGAGAGAATGAAATGTTCGATATCGAGGATCGACTCTAGGAGGAGGTGGACTTCGTCTTGGTTCATCGGGTCGGAGCGTCCCATGAGCTGGAGGTCCAGATCGCTGGTTCCGAGTTTGAGCAGGTAGTCATCCATTTCACGCTCGCTATGGATGTAGCGGGAAATCTTTTTGCGTGTCACGCGATAGAGAGGCGGCTGGCCGATGTAAATGAAGTTGTTTTCGACAAGCGCCGGCATGTGTCTATAGAAGAACGTGAGGAGCAGCGTTCGGATGTGGGATCCATCGACGTCGGCATCGGTCATGATGATGATTTTATGATACCGGAGTTTTTCGAGGGTGAAATTGTCTTTGCCGATTCCGCAGCCAAAAGCGGCAACCATGGCGCCGACTTCTTGGTTCTGCAAGATTTTTTCAAGTCGTGATTTTTCGACGTTTAAGATTTTACCTCGGATGGGAAGAACGGCTTGATATCGTCGGTCCCGTCCCATTTTGGCAGAGCCTCCCGCAGAATCTCCCTCTACGATAAAGAGCTCGCAAAGCGCGGGGTCTTTTTCTTGGCAGTCGGTGAGTTTTCCGGGGAGCCTTAAGCTATCGAGCGCCGATTTTCGCAAGGTGAGCTCGCGCGCTTTTTTGGCGGCTTCTCGCGCTTGCGCCGCGATGATCGATTTTTCGACAATCATCTTGGCAATCTGGGGGTTTTCGCCTAAGAACGTGGTGAGCTCATCTCCGCAGATCATTTGGACAACAGATCCGACGTCGCTGTTTCCAAGGCGCTGTTTTGTTTGTCCTTCGAATTGGGGGTTAGGAACTTTTATAGAAATCACAGCAGTTAAGCCTTCGCGCATATCGTCGCCGGAGACGGAGATCTTATCATTGGCTTTGATCAAGTTGTTATTCTTAATATACTGGTTGAGGACGCGGGTCAGCGCGGTTGAAAAACCGGAGACGTGCGTTCCCCCTTGTCTTGTTGAAATGTTGTTGACATAGGAATGGAGATTTTCAATATAGGTATCGTTCCACTGAAGCGCGATTTCGACATCGACTGGTCCGTCGGAGACGTCTTTAACGCCATGAATGTAAATCGGCTTTGGGAAGAGAGGGATTTTGTTTTCATTCAGGTATGCAACAAACGAGACAATCCCCCCTTCATAAAAAAGGCATTGCTCGGGATGCTCGGTGTCTCTTTCATCGCGATAGATAATTTTGATTCCGCCATTTAAGAAGGCGAGCTCGCGCAGACGTTTCAGCAAGACATCGTAATCGAATGTGGTGACGGTGAAAATGGAGTCATCGGCCAAGAAGTGAACAAGCGTTCCCCGTTTTGGGGATTCGCCGGTTTGTTTTAATTGGGTAACGGGCTTGCCTTTAGAAAAATCCATTTCATAGATGTGGCCGCTCTTATAAACTTCGACATGGAATTTTTTTGAAAGAGCGTTGACACAAGAGACTCCGACGCCGTGGAGGCCTCCGGACACTTTATAGGTGGCTTTATCGAACTTGCCGCCGGCATGGAGAATAGTCATGACGACTTCTAAGGCTGTGACATCCCGTCCTTGCTTGATCGACTCTTTTTCGTGTTTGCCGATCGGAATTCCGCGCCCGTTGTCTTCAACTGAGACCGACCCGTCTTTATGTAGCATGACAACAATCTCGGTACAATAGCCGGCAAGCGCTTCGTCAATGCAATTATCAACAACTTCATAAACGAGCTGATGGAGACCGGCTAATTGTGTATCGCCGATGTACATCCCCGGACGCTCGCGTACCGCTTGAAGACCTTCTAAGACGGTGATCGAACTTGCGTCATAGGTATTTTTGTTCTCTTCTTCTGTCATTATCGTCATACCTTCATTAGCCTATACAAAATTTGAGTTTCTTAATGCCGCTTTCCGGATATTTATCCTGCAGCTTTTTTAATAGTTTTGATCCTTCATGCTGAATGAGCAAACTATATAAAGCCGCGTTCTTAACATGTATCACAAGCGTCCCTTTATCAAAAGAAGAAGCTTTGGTCATCCCTTGCCACTTGGGATCGATGATGCGGGCCCACTCCTCTAAGATTAAATCGGGTCTTAGATCGGCTTTGGCTTTCATCTCTCCCATAAATGAAACAAGTAAATCTTTTAAATGTCTGTGGGGTAAAAAGCTTCCTTTTTTTTTCATGAAATCTTACACCCGAGCATATCGGATTTGGGCCTATTTCACAACATTAAAAAGGACTTAAAGAGTCAGCTCTACAAGCGTTGCGGCAACCCAACTGGGCGCCGGATCGTTTTCAAAAAGGTGAGCTGTATCAACGAGCCTCATGTCTAAAATTTTGGACTGAAGTGCTCCTTTTAAGTGCGTTAAAACCTGACCCACATCGGCTCCGTCTGCGATGGTTTCAGTGCTGTAATCAATATAAGCGCTGTAATCCGGATGAGCTAAAAAGTGGAGGCCTCGGCTGATGGTCGCCGCAGCAAACTCTTCGGCCTTCTTTGAAATGGGAAAACAACGATCGTCCGGGGTCTCATAGCCTCGGCCATAGTGGCAAAAGTCAGTCGTTGCAACGATGACGCTATTTGGAAGGTATGATTTTAACAGCTCCATGCCCGGTAATTTTTCAGGTTCTCGATTGGCAAGACAAGGATAAGCGAGGATAAGTTCGGGAGGATTTTTAAGATTTCGTTTTTTAACCTCGTAATCCCATAAAAAAGCAAAATTGAAAAGAGAATATTCGGTTTCCCAGGTTCGGTCTCCAGGAAATCGCGGGCCGAGTATCCCCCAAAACGGCTCCTGTGATATATCTTGCCGCAGTTGGACTTTTTTTCGAGCGTCGATTATCGGCTGTCTCTCATGCGAATGGAGAACTCCCAGCACAATCACACGCGGAGCGCCGCAATCTAAACATCCTCGGACGGCGGCTGCGACTTGATCGCCGCATGTTTCGATTAAAGTGTGGGGGAAAATCACGCTTCCGCCGCTGGATAAAGCAGGCGCTAGATTCCACTGCCTGCTTTTGTGAAAAAAGGCTTCTATTTGATCTTGAGAGAGAAAGTCGAGTTTTTTAGAGGCTATGCCTGTGATATTGTTCTTGAGCTTCAGCATGCTATCAGTGCGTTTAGCCCAAGCGCGATCAGGAAGTAAATCGACATCGATAGAAAGTCGTTAATCGCTGTAATAATGGGGCCGGCAGCAATCGCGGGATCGACGCCGATGCGCGCAAAAAACAGGGGTGAAAAAACACCGAGGAGCGTGCTGGCAAGGCAAGCGCCCCAAAGTCCAATGCCGACGATCAGTCCGACGTGCGCGGCGCCGATCTCGATTCCGGAGATTCCAATTAGATCAAGGCCAGAGACAAGAAGCCCTGCTAATATGCCGAATAGCACACCGCAGGAGACGCCTATAATTACTTCTTTCCTGATGGCCTCGCCCTTAGAGCCGGTGGATAATCCTCCTGTTGCCATGCTGCGGACAAGCACCGTACTGCATTGGATCCCGATATTTCCGGATAGGCCTGTAATAAGGGGAACAAAGAAAAGAACAAAGGTTAAAATCCCTCCATCATATCCTTGGATGGAGGACATGACTCCGACATTTAATAGTCCGGCGCACAGTGTGACAACAAGCCAAGGCGCTCTAGCTAAAAGCCTTTTCCAAGTCGGCTCATGCTCGCGCACTTTTTCTCCGATACCGGCCATTTGGGCAATGGTTTCATCGGCGATGTCCTCCATCGCCTCAAGCACATCTTCATACGTCACAATTCCAAGCAGCCGCTCATTGGAGTCGACAACGGGAAGCGCGGGGAGCTTATACCGTTCGACAACGTCGACGACCTCTTCTCGGGACGCCTCCGGTTGGACTTTATGCAGGACAGGTTTCATCACTTGCCGTATGGGCAAGTCGGGAGGGTTCACAATCAAGTTTCTTTCGGGCACAAACCCTTGCAGCTCTCCGGCGCGGTTTAACACAAAGATTTGCCGTGTCAGTTCAATCCCCGGGTTGTCGCGGATGATGGCGGCAGCCTCCCCGATCGTTACATCCATGGAGAAGGCAAAGAATTCATTGGTCATGAGACGGCCGGCCGTATGGCGCTCATGCTGTCTGATCTCACGGATACGGGAGGCTTTGGGGATTTCGATCATATCAAGGATACGCCGGAACCGTTTTTCAGGGAGAACTTCCATCACCGAAACGGCGTCATCGGGCGGCATATGTTCAATCAATAGCTTGGCTTCGTTATCATTGATATGGCGGAAAACGGCGGTACGCGTTCCCATATCGGTATTAATCATGAACGAAATTTTCCCCTCTAAGTCGGCTAAGTTTTCGTATAAGACAGGGCGCAGGTGCGGCGGGAGCCTCGAGGCGGCGTAGGCCAGGTCAATGGGAGAATGTTCACAAGCAATTTTGACGATATCGTGGAGAACGACTTTGGAAGTATGTTTGTGGTAGGCGTTGTCTAGTTTTTGTTTTAAAAAATGGTCGAGCTGCCCTGTCCTGGAATCCATGACAGAGGTTGGAGAAGAGGTCTCATGATTAAAATTGTCTCTTTCCATTTCACACCTAAGCTTACCCGATAGTTTAGGCTTAAAAAACTTTTCGCTCCAGGTTTTTTTAAATGTGATGTTTTATTTTTATCAATCGCGTATAATGCCCTAAACTTTAGCGAGGAATCTATGGACATTCGGTCTTTACGCGAACCTTTTCAGAGAGTTTTCGCACCCTCTTCCGTCCCTTATAGAGCGGCTGCTCGCATTTTGACAAATGAAGGAATGACAGGATGGATTGGGAAAGATCTAAAACATCAATTCGGGAAAAATATTACGCTCCAAAATGGTGCCTTTTCAGTAGACCCAAAAGATTTATACGTCACCTTTACATTTACTCCCACTGAGCTCTCATTGATCAGCAGAATTATCGAAACGGTTTTAAGAAAAATATTTTTCTTCCTTCCTCCTGCGCAATTGGAACCGCTCACTGAGGTGTTGCCTATGGCGCTATTTAACGATGCAAAAGAAAATGATACGGTCTCTTTTAGTTACAAAGGCAGGCCTATCGAGCTCACCTTAAAACAACTAAAACACCCTCTAGCACCTGATGACTTTGAAAGGTTCTTATCCCATCTGAAAACGTATTTTAAGCTGAGTCAAGAAAAACACTGGAAAAATCCATATCTCTTTTCTGAAGACATGCCGGATGATTCATGGCTGCTTCAATGGCATTGGATAGACAAAACGTCAGCCGTCTTTTTTATCGGCGATCAATGTAAAGATGGTATGCCTCCAACAATAAGCCCTCTCTCACAAGAGACTTTTAAAACTTTCAAAAAATACGATAAGGCTGAAGAATCTCTATTCTTGTTACGCAACATCGCTCACAATGATGCTGACGAGAAGGCAATAGGCGTTAGCATAGAATTAAATGTCAATTATATGAAACCTGAGGATGTGAAGATCCTTATCGATTATGATTATATTTGCGTGATCGGAGAACGAACTCAGCCCGAATATTTAGAGCGTCGCGAAAAACAAAAAAATTGGCACCACCAGCCTGAGCCTCGAAAACTCGTATTTAGGTATAAATATGATAGCCGTTTCGATACAAACAACGTAGAATTTGAATTTGATGGTCTTGGGAGGGCACTCCTCCGGCTCTACTTCCAAAAAGAAGCTGTGCAACCCCAACAAGAAACAAACCCTCCACTTTGAAATGGAGGATTTTAAGAGTAATTAGAAGTGAACAGCGGCCGATACATTACCGCCAAATAAATTCAAGTTACCACTGCAAGCGAGATGGTTTGGGCATTCTTGTAGAGTTAGAGCAAATCAACCCGGGCATTATCCTGTAGAACGGGAGCAATGCACTACGTATTTAAAATACTGGACTTCGTGTTATTTTAATCTTCATCTTTTAAAGCCTTGAAAGCGACAAAAGCTACATTCAAAGTAATGCCATTTTCGGCAATCTTTATCAACTCACCTCTTAGACCCAAAGATGTCATAAAATTGGCAAATTTGTCTTCATCTGTGATGACAGTTTTGTAATGCTTTCCTGTGCTTAAATGGATCACTTTCGAAAGCCCATGCTCGTTTTCCGAGCCAATAGATAATTGATTACTATTTTCAAACTGTCTTTTATCAACCATAAGGATTGATACAGCATCTTTTGGCTTCATGCTATCAGCAATTTGCTCTAGAATACGTACAGCAGCATCCTCTTCGACAACGTTTAAGGTAGT
>JBGPMV010000012.1:0-17858 GCA_041487155.1 Rhabdochlamydiaceae bacterium | reverse complement strand
TAAGTGCGATGTATTAAACAGAATGCTCGAGTTAGGGATGCCGAAAAGCTACGTGGCAGCTTGATTTTAGGCAGCTAGAGGGAAAAAACATGTCTGTTGTGGAATTACGCAACAAAGCCTTTTCAAACTGTCTTTTATCAACCATAAGGATTGATACAGCATCTTTTGGCTTCATGCTATCAGCAATTTGCTCTAGAATACGTACAGCAGCATCCTCTTCGACAACGTTTAAGGTAGTACCAAGATGAATTAAGTAAAGAGCTTCTTCATCCCTGGTAAAAAAGTCGTTAAAAAATCGCTGACTTGTTGTCACATAGTAATCTACCTCGTCTTCACAAAGGAACGCGGCTAATCGATTGGGATCAACAATAAGGGATTTTTGAATGTTGTAGCCATCTTCCAGAAAGACTTTTGCAATAGCTCGAGATTCATAGCCAATACCACCTCCAATAGAAAGAATCTTAGTGGGTTTGTTTTTATACATTTTCAAACGATCAAGGAGAGGTGCCCAATATTCTTTTCTTCCAACATGCCTTCCACCTTCTCCAGCAAGAGTTACTTTGCCAGGCTCAGATGACAATGTACTCAAATGAGACTCAACTAATGGATAATTTGGATCCAACTCTTTGATATTACTTTGATCAGAAAGAACGCGAGGAAGAATAATATTTAATACTCTAAGGGCCTTACAATGAGAAACTCCTGGCTCTTTTCTTGCCTCTATCTGATACCAATCCCACTTTTTTTGGAAACTTTGCGAAATATGACAGCCTCTCATTTGCAATCTAAAAGGGCTTTGTTGCGTAATTCCACAACAGACATGTTTTTTCCCTCTAGCTGCCTAAAATCAAGCTGCCACGTAGCTTTTCGGCATCCCTAACTCGAGCATTCTGTTTAATACATCGCACTTAACTGCCACTTCTGTCGCCTGTGACCACTCATGACGGCATTTTAATTTATCCCCTAAGATCGTTTTAAAACGGAACATGGTTGTTTCTACCTTCGACCGTACGTGGTATCCCTCTTCCTGTTTCCAAAGGGCCCTGCCTTCTTCTCCCAGTTCTTTGATACGACTAATGGCTCTGTCTCTTTCTTCCAGAGCCGCTATTGGATCTTTTTTTTGCCTCTTGCCATTTTTCTTGGGAGGTATTATCTGTCTCGCTCCCCGTTCGTAAATAGAGTCACGACAGTCTTCCGTATCGTAGGCCATGTCTCCGATAACAGCCGATATAGGCACGTCCCGCATAACGTCCATTAAACGAGGTAAAACATCATTGTCACTCACACCGTTCGAAGACATTGCACTCGCTACGATTTGTCCTGTTTTTGCACATCTTCCTATGTGGATCTTTCTCCAGGTTCTTCTTTTCGTATATCCATGCTTACGCACTTTCCACTCTCCTTCCCCATAGACCTTGACTCCTGTGGAGTCAAAAATGATATGCAGAGCTTCTCCTGAGCAAAGTAGTTTTCTCATTGGAACCTTAAGTCCATTTGCTCTCCGACAGAAGACTGTATAATTGGGGCATTTAAGGTTGAGACACAAAAGCAGAATGATCGACTTCATGAGGCCCTGCAGGGCTCTGAAGGGAAGATGATATACCGCCTTGATGATATGACCACAATGAATAGCGTCATCTGAATATCGTTTGGGTCGTCCTGGTTTTTTAGTCTTTTCTTTTTCATACCACTTTTGGACGACCTCACCGCTGAACCAGAAAGTTATGCTTCCTCGATTTATCAGAGCTTGATTATACTGTTGCCAGTTGCGAATAAGGTGTTTCTTTTTTGTCTTAGGACTCATAGCTGTAGCCTCCAGATTTTTTCGGCAAAATCAAATTTAGAGTTACAGTGAGTTCAGGGCAAGAAAAACCCTTATTCGCAGCTATTTACGCAACAAAGCCATTTCCAATAGGTGCTCCTGGATCATAAGAATAACGAGATCCTGCGTGCGAAGAACATGGGGAGGAGAAGGGAGTTCCAATGCCTTTTTGATCGCTTGACTATCGTCGATAGCCAAATGATAGCCTCTATGACTTGCAACGGCAATTGCTGCACACTCTCCGCTACCTAGTTGCCCACTTTGTCTTAAATCTGAAAAGATCGCAAATTCTTGCTGCGATACAACATTTGCTTTTTGGAGTACATTTTGCTGCAGCCCGTTTGCAAGGACTTCTTGCTGAGCAGGATATAGATTAGAAATCTCATCTTGCACGTGGTCGGTGATGAAAAATGAGTACGAGCATTTTTCAAAGAGGTCAATGCGGTTAACATTGAGAAAATTTATAAGAACTGATGTATCGCAAGAAACTGTCTTAAGCGTCATCTAGGTCTGCTAGCTCAAGGAGTTGCTGAGGTGGAAGGTTGAGTAGTTTGCTAAGCTCAACGACCCGGCCGCGGGATATTTTTTCTTGTCGATAGGCTTCGATGACCAAACGGGCAATATAAGCCTTTAGCTCGCGTTGAAAAAAAATGGTTTTGTCTCCTTGCTGGGAATCTTCTAATCCAAAGAGGCGCAGGTAGTCTCTTCCTTTGCTTTCCTCATCAAGCAATTCTTCTCTTTCTTTTTGTGATAAATAGCGGAGGCTGTGAAGTCGATAGACTGCTGCTTGATAACTGACACCAAAACGATGCGCGATAAAAGCCGCATCTTGGGGTGAAAGTTTTTGATTTTTAGCTACCTGACGTTCCTCTGTTTCTATCATTTCTTGGGTAGAGACATCGAAGATTGAGTAGGAGGCTCTCCCTGGAAGACCTTTATTGAGGGAATACATGACGCGTGCAATCCCCTCTTCCGGCATCAAGAAAGCAGCGGCAAAGGCGTTGGCTCGTTTCTCAATCAGTTCTGAAGAATTCTTAGCATCCGAAATTAGCACCGACTGGTTTGCATCAAAGAGCGCGTGTGCATACTCATGGGCGTATGAAAATCTTTGTCTTGAACTTGCGTGGGTGGAGTTGATGAGAATGATCCTACCAACTGAAGAGTGATAGAGAAACAATCCAGACATTTCAGAGGGAAGATGAGTTGCTGCGCACCAAATTCCCTGAGAGGCGAGCAACTCAACGAGATTGCGGATAGGGATGCTTTCCATTCCCAGACGCCTTCGTTCGTCCTTTGCTGCCTGCTCCCCCTGTCTTATGGCATCCATAAGAGTAGAAGGGGTTTCAAATGGAGAATAGTGCACATGCTGTCTTGGAGGCTGCTCTAGTAATTTTTCAAGAAAAATACCCTCTTTGCAAAGATGAACGCACCGGTTGACTTCTTCTTGAATGCCTGGATTTTTCTCTAGCCCGGGAGCTGCTCTGTGCAAAGCAATCAAGGGGTCTTCATCAATAGCATCCTTGAAAAAGTCTCCGATCGACATATGAAACAGTTCGGCCAGCTTTGAAAGCTCCAAGGTTGTTGGCGCCCTCTCACCCGCCTCAATGCGAGTCATTGCCTTTTGCGGGAGGTTAATCCTTTTCTCAACTTTTTCTTGAGTTAATCCCCGCTTCTTTCTCTCCTGCTGAATTTTCTTCCCTAGCTCTTTTTCGTTCATACTCTCACTTTTGTTATCTTCTTTCTTTATACCTTATTTGTCAATTTATGACAAGATAGGTGCTTAAAACGCACCTTAGTATACAAATTTTTTACCTTTCCAATTTTTCCCTCACGTTTTAGAATGTTCAACCACTATGGAAGAAGAAGACTTTAGTAAGCTCTGCAGACTCTGCCGCATCTCGGTCACGCAGGAAGAAAAGAAAAAATTTCTTAAAAGCATCGATGATATCTTAAACTATATCGATCAGCTGAATGAAGTTGACACCGAGGGCGCCCGCACCTGCTATACCGTGCATGAAACCCTAAAAAGTGTGATGCGCGACGATATCCCCGAAGCGCGGCTACCCCGCGAACTCTTCTTAGCTGATGCCCCCTCGCATGTCGGAGGGATGATCCGCGTTCCTCCCGTTCTTAAACAATAGGTAAACCTGTGTATCAACATTCTGCTCATACCCTGCATGACCTCTTTCTGAAAGGAGAGCTTTCTGCTCAGCAGATCGTCGAGCACACCTTCCAAAGAATCACACGGGATAATCCAAAAATCGAAGCATTTTTATCTCTCTTTGAAGAGCGAGCATTAGCCAAAGCCAAACACCTCGATGAAAAACGGTCCCGCAACGAAAAACTCGGCAAACTCGCCGCCGTTCCGATTGCTTTTAAAGACAACATCAACATTTTAGGAACTAAAACCACCTGCGCCTCGCAGTTTTTATCCAATTACGATGCCGTTTTCGATAGCACGGCGACACGCCTTATTGAAGAAGAGGACGGCATCATCATCGGTAAGACCAACATGGACGAGTTCGCCATGGGCTCTTCCACTGAAAACTCTTCGTTCCATCCGACAAAAAACCCTTGGGACCTCAAGTGCACTCCCGGTGGATCATCCGGAGGCTCTGCCGCTGTCGTCGCAGCTAGATTTTGTCCGCTAGCACTCGGGAGCGACACCGGAGGATCGGTTCGCCAGCCGGCCGCATTCTGCGGAGTTGTAGGCTTTAAGCCCAGCTATGGAAGGATTTCAAGGCATGGCCTGGTCGCCTTCGGCTCCTCTCTAGATCAAATTGGCCCGTTTGCCCACCATGTCGCCGATGCCGCGCTTCTCTTTGACGTGATGGCAAAGCATTGCAAATACGACTCGACCAGCATTCCCCACGCCTCTCCATCTGCCGTAGATGCCCTTTCAAAACCGATCCACGGCACAAAAATAGGCGTCCCTTGGCACTTCCTTGAAGGACTCGCCCCTCAGAGCCGCAAAAACTTCGAAGAAGCGCTGGAGGTTTATAAAAACCTCGGCTGCACGATTGTCGATGTCAATCTCGATCTCCTAAAATACTCGATTGCCGTCTACTATATCTTGGCCACCGCGGAGGCTTCGACTAACCTGGCCCGGTTTGATGGGATCCGGTATGGAAAACGGTCATCCCGCGCGACAACTCTCGATGAGATTTTTGACTTTTCAAGACAAGAAGGGTTCGGGCCCGAAGTCAAACGACGCATCTTGCTTGGAACCTACGTCCTTTCTGCCGGCTACCAAGACGCTTATTACAAAAAAGCACAAAAAGTCAGAACTCTTCTCATCGAAGAGTACAAAAAAGCGTTCCAAAGCTGCGATCTCATCGCAACCCCCACCTCTCCTTTTACCGCTTTTGAAATCGGCGCCATCCAAGACACCCTTCAAATGTACCTGCAAGATATCTACACCGTCCCCGCCAACCTCGCCGGCCTCCCCGCTATTTCCATCCCCTCCGGCTTTTGCTCGCAAAAAAGACCCTTCGGCCTCCACCTGACAGGCCCGTTCCTTCACGACAGAGAAGTGCTCCAATTTGCTCACCACTTTGAAAAAGCCCACCCCTCTGCCACTAAAATCCCATCCCTATTCGAGGAGCGCGCATGACAGACATCAACTATGAAAATTGGGAAGTGGTGATTGGCCTTGAGATCCACGTTCAACTCAACACCCAATCTAAAATGTTCGGCACCGAGCCGTACCATTTTGGATCCGAGCCCAACATGGACATCGGCGTTGTCTGTACAGGCCAGCCCGGATCGCTCCCGGTCATCAACCGTGAAGCCGTGAGAAAAGCCGTCGAGTTCGGCTGCGCAGTTAATGGTCAAGTGGCCACATTGAGCCGGTTTGATCGCAAATCGTACTTCTATCCCGATAACCCCAAAAATTACCAAATCACCCAGTTTGATCAGCCGATTATTCAAGGCGGCATGATTATTACCGAAGTCCATGGAGAGACCAAACACTTCAAAATCAACCGCGCCCACTTAGAGGAAGATTCGGGGATGCTCAAACACTTTACAACTTTTTCAGGCGTCGACTTCAACCGCGCCGGAGTCCCACTCCTTGAAATCGTCTCCGAGCCGTGCATCCACTCCCCAAAAGATGCCGCTGCCTACGCCATGGCCGTCAAAGCCATCATGGAATACATCGATGCCTCCGACTGCAACATGGACGAAGGCTCTCTTCGGATGGACGCCAACATCTCCGTCAGGCCCAAAGGGGAGCAAAAGCTTCGCACCAAAGTCGAAATTAAAAACATGAACTCTTTCTCCCACATGGAAGAGGCTTTAGAATCCGAAATACGGCGCCAAGTCCAATTCTATACCGCCCATCCCCATGATAAGATCGAGCAAGGCACCTACCGGTTCGACCCCGAGACCGGTAAAGTCGTTCTCATGCGCCTCAAAGAAGCAGCCGAAGATTATCGCTACTTCCCCGAGCCCGACCTCCCCCCTCTCGAGCTTTCCCCTGACTACATCGAAAAAATCCGCGCCTCCCTTCCTGAACTTCCCCGCGACAGATATTTCCGCTACTTAAATGACCTCAAAATCCCCGAGCAGCCCGCTCATCTCCTTGTGAATGATAAAAAGCTCTCCGATTATTTCGAAGAAGCGCTTCAAAAATGCTCCAACGGCAAATCTTTGGCCAACTGGCTGACCGTTGAATTTCCCGGCCGGCTCAAAGAAAAAGGCAAAACGCTCTGGGAACTTAACATCTCCAGCTCTCACATCGCAGAGCTCGTCTCCCTCATCGACCAAGGGACTATCAATGGGAAAATTGCAAAAAGCGTCGCCGACGAAATGGTTGAGAAGCCCCATCTCTCCCCCTCCTCCATTGTCGAGCACAACCCCGATTTCAAACCGATCCAAGACACCTCTGAAATTGAAGCCCTGATCGATCAAGTCCTTGCAGATAACCCCCAAGCTGCCTCCGACTATAAAGCAGGCAAAATTAAAGTTTTTGCTTACCTCATCGGCCAGGTCATGAAGCTCTCCCGCGGCAAGGCTTCCCCCGACCTTGTTAACTCAATTTTAGAGAAGAAATTGAGATGACTTTTAGTCCCTATAAGACTATATTTTCGTCTTTAAACATGAGGAACTATGGCTTCTCAACCCCTTCCCTCTTTAGACTCTTCCTTTGAACAACTAAACTTCAAATATAATAGCTTTCAAGCAGGGCTGGCATTTTTACAAAAACTCTTTCCAGCGCATGCTGGTCGTATTGTACAAGTCCAAAGATGGATGATGATCACAGATACAATCGCTCTCCTTAGAGATTCTGTAAACCTTTACGGCCATTATAAAAATGACGCCAGAGATCAAAATCAATCTCCTCTATTAAAAGTGGTAAAAACTGCGTTTGCGATTTCCCTAGCTTATGGGGTCTTTGCGATCGGAATCCACAAAAAACCCTCTTTTGACATGAAGAGCCTGATCAACCCTGATCTACTCAAAAATGTAAACGTGTTTTGGTCAACACCTGGATTGCATAAATTGTCACGATGTATCTTAGGAGTCCGCGTTGCTATCAACTTCGCTTCTGCATTTTTGTCCTCTAAAGACGAGCGAAACCACCATCTGACAGCAGTAACCCTGCAAGCGTTTACACTCTATAACATATCGCAGCTTCCCTGGCTTAAATTTGAAAGAACCTTCCACAAACCCAATGGATCGATTTGGGCTTCTAGCGGACACCAGGATGCTCTTAGAAGTCTGACCCTGCAATCTCACTTCTTGCCGCTAGACCACCTTAACAAAACAAATTTCCCAAGCGCCTTTCAGTCCATCTACGAATACTGCAATAACTACTTCAATGGCTCCAAAGGCTGGTGGGGCTTCTGGATGATAAAGAGAAGCAATGGTATCGAAACCTCCCGCTGGCTCACCTTCGATGTTGAAGTATTACCTACCCCCATGCGTGGTCCATTACGCTCATATATTGACCATGTATCTGCCTGGGCAATCGATAAAGTAGACGGATTCGCTAGCGTAGAGTTCATGCGTGCCATTTAAAATACGGCCAAGTCAACTACCTACGCCTTGTGCAGTAGGTAGCTGACTTTCTAGTTATACCAACTTATACATGGTTATACCTGGAATCATGTATAACTAGGTATAAGTGGGTATAACTTTCGAACTCATGGATAAAACAGACGTAATCGCACGCTCATATGATGCATTTACGGCCAATGTTTTGGCCGTATAATTCAAAACCTGCTTTTATACGGCCAATTAAACCTTGAACATTGCCAGCATATATGTGATGATTGGCCGTATTCTATGAAGCGTTTAGATGACAAAAAAAGAGCCGTGTACGAACTGATTCAAAAACACGGCACGTCTCTTGGAACACGTGAGCTTCTTAGCTTCTTGCCCGGCTTTGCGGAACGCTCTGTCCGCAGGTGGCTAAGAGAGCTCTGTGAAGCTCAGCTCATTGAAAAAGCAGGAAAAAAACGTTCTACAAAATATCGCCAAACCACCTTTTTACCCAATGAAATGCACAACATTGGGCACTGTCTTACCAAGGAAAGCATACGAGTTAGAACGATCGATGTCCTCCGCGTCCGTTATAGAAAGCAAAGAAGACAGCTTCTGACTGAAATCATTCTTCACAAAAAAATTGGCACGTCTGTTGACCGGTTTATTAAAAAAGAAGCTGCTAAATTGGTTCCAAAAAATGACCTGCCATTTTTCATTGAAGACGTGAAGGAAGATCTTGTAGAGATCGATTCAAGCAGGATCTACGGCTTAGGAGTTACAATGGAAGAATTCCGCGCCTGGGAAAAAATATACAAACAACGCTTTTAAAATAATTTTTATTATTTTATACGTAGGCCATGAGGCTTGCAATTGGACTGCTTTCCATCTTAGGATTTGGCTGCATGGCCAATCGAGGCGTGATCGAGCCCTACTCGTATGCGCCCAGCTCCCCCTCATCGATGTATCATATGCCGCTGGATCTGACCTCGATGAACCTTGAAGATCGCAAAGAGCCGCTCACGCTGGCAGAACTGGTTGACATCGCACTGCGCAACAACCCCTCGACAAGGCTCACCTGGGCCAAAGCGCGGGCGGCGGCGGCAGTATGGGCGCAGTCGCAAAGCCCTAATTTCCCCACGATCTCGGGCAATTACACACTGGAGCGGGACAAAACAAGCTTCGTTTCAACAACTGTTACCGGCCCTGTGCGGTCGACGGGGGCCGTAGTTGTCTTTACACAGCTTTCAACTACCTGGGGACCGGAAGTCCAGCTGACCTACACCCTTTTAGATTTTGGATTGACATCAGCCAATGTTCGATCGGCCAAAGAGGCGCTGATCTCTGCCGACTTTACCCATAACTATCAAATCCAGACGGTCCTCAATCAAGTCGCATCGGATTACTACAATTATTTAAGCCAGCAGCAGCTATTTAAAGCGCAGGAGGCGGACCTCGATACCGCGCGAGTTACCTTAGACGCCGTCAAAGCAGAAGTTAGAGCAGGCGTTAAAGATAAGTCGGATCTTCTTCAAGCCGAAACCGAGCTTTTGCAAACCCAGATCAACCTGATCAACCAAAAGCAAAACGTTGTGAACGCAAGAGCCGTGCTGTTCACCGACATCGGCCTTGGAGCTGAAAAGCATCTTGCCGTTGCCGATACGTTGGAAGTTCCGCCGATTGATCAGATGGAGCAAAATGTCGATGGAATCTTAGCCGTTGCACTCTCGATGCGCTCTGATTTACTGGCCGCTGAAGCGTCGTTACGATCGAGAGAAGCTGCCGTCGATGCCGCATGGAGACAGTTTTTGCCGAACGTCAAGTATGATTTGACAACGAGTCAAAGCCGTACAAAACCAGGCGGCGATTTAGGGGTTCAGTATACAGGAATCCTTTCACTTAACTACCCCATCTTTTCAGGGTTTTCCACCGTCAACCAGTACCGGCAAGCCAAATCGATCCGCGACCAGGCGCAAGCCGCTCTGCGGCAGAGCGAGCTGACCGTGACAGAACAAGTCGTCACCTCTCACTCAGCCGTTCGCACAGCGTTTGAAACGCTCCGCGTCTCTGACCTATTACTAAAGACGGCCGAAGAGCAGTATAACGTCTCGCTAGCGCGGTATAAATCAGGTGTTGGAACTATCATCGAGCTTGTCACTGCGCAAAATACGCTCGCCTCTTCTCGCGCACAAAACGTCAGCAGCACCACCTCGTGGCTCTCTTCTTTAGTGAACTTAAGCTACGTTGCCGGAACGCTCATCCCAACATCGAAGGAGATCCAATGAAAAGATATCTGGCGCTTCTTTGCTTGATAGCTTGTTCAAAAGCCGCTCTGCCGGTTGCAGAGGCGCCTTATGTCAAAGTCGCAAAACCGATTGTCTGCGATGCTCCGATCTATTTTGAGTATGTCGGCCACGTCGAACCTAATTTGAGCGTTGACATTAGAGCTCAAGTGCAAGGGGTTTTAACAGGGCAGTATTTTGTCGAAGGACAAGAGGTATGCGAAAATTCTCTTCTCATGACCATCGATCCGAGACCTTTTCAAGTCGAGCTGGAAAAGGCCCTTGGCGAGCTGGCCCAAAACCTCGCAAATCTTCAGCAAGCTAGAGATACCGTGCAGCGTTATACAGATCTCGTCTCTCTTGATTACATTTCTCAACTAGACTTTGATCAATTTCAGACAAATTTCCTGTCAGCTCAGGCCACCGTTCAGCAATCAGAAGCCGATGTGAACAAAGCACGAATCGATCTGGACTACTGCACGATACAGGCGCCGTTTAAAGGGGTTGCCAGCAAGCTCAATATCAACGTCGGAAACTTTGTTGCCATTGATGGATCTACTCCCATCTTAACCATCAACCAAATCTCTCCGATTCGCGTCAGCTTTTTTGTGCCGGAAAAAGACCTTTCCAAAATCACCTCTTTGCAAATGAAGCAGCCGCTTATCACGGAAGTTGCGCGGCAAAATCAGTGGGTGAAAGGAAATCTGTTTCTGATCAACAACCAGGTCGATGAGTCGACCGGGATGATCCTATTGCAAGCTCTCTTTGACAATCATGACCGCTCACTCTGGCCTGGAGAATACGTCGACGTGCGGCTGATTTTAAGAATTGAGCACAATGCACTTCTTGTGCCCACAGAAGCCGTACAAGTCGGACAAGAGGGAAGCTATGTCTATGTCCTCCAGCCTGATCAAACCGTCCAGCTCCGAAAAGTTCAAACCGGACAGAAGGAAGAAAAAAACACACTGATTGAAAGCGGCCTTTCTGCCGATGAAACCCTTGTGGTGGAAGGACAGCTGAACCTCACATCCGGAATCAAGGTTCAAATCAAAAAATGAACCCCTGCTATCTCTTCATCAAACGCCCGATCATGACAACACTCGTGATGATCGCCATCTTGTTCTTCGGAATCGTCGCTTATAATCAGCTGCCTGTCAGCGATCTTCCCAACGTCAACTATCCTTCCATCACCGTCTCGGTCAGCTACCCCGGATCGAGTCCGTCAACCGTTGCCAACAACGTTGTCAGCCCCCTTGAGCGGCAGTTTTTAACCATCAGCGGCGTTCAGTCGATCGCATCGACAAGCTCCACCGGGAGCGCCTCAATCGTGCTCCAGTTCGATTTAAATAAACCGCTCGATGAAGCAGCCCTCGATGTCCAAAATGCGATCAACGTCGCAACCCCCATGCTTCCCCAAGATCTTCCCTATGCGCCGACCTACCAAAAGGTCAACCCGTCCCAAACACCGATCCTCTTTTTTGCTGTAACCTCTGAAACCATGCCCACGTACCAGCTCTACGATTATGCTTATACCTTCATCGGCGAACGAATGAGCAACATTTCCGGGGTTGCTCAGGTTCAGGTTTTTGGATCGCCGTTTGCCGTCCGCATCCAAGTCAACCCACAAAAACTGACCGCCAAAGGAATCGGCCTTGATGAAGTCGCTGCCTCCATCCAAAACGCCAACGTCAACCTGCCCACAGGAACGCTCTATGGACCCAGCCGGGAATATACCATCAATGTCGATGGACAGCTCAATCACGCAGAGCTCTATAACAACCTCATCATCAAAAATGAAACCGGAAACATCGTCCGCATCCGCGATATTGGACAGGCGCTTGATTCTCTATCTAACGACAAACAATCTCAAACCTACCTCGACTCTAAAAGCAAACTCCAAAGCGTCGTTTTCGGAGTTCAGACGCAGCCCGGCGTCAACTCCATGCGAGTGATTAGTGACATCAATGCTTTGATGCCCCAGATTAAAGCAAGCCTCCCCGGCTCCATTCAACTCGTTAGAATGTTTGATAAGTCCGAGTTCATCAAAGAAGCCGTTGCAGACGTAGAGATGACCCTCTGCATCGCCTTTAGCCTCGTCGTACTCGTGATCTTTTTCTACCTAGGACGTCCGCTGAACACGTTCATCCCCGCCATCGCCCTTCCCATCTCGATTATTGGGACGTTTGGCCTCATGCTTTTATTAGGATACACCATCGACATCCTCTCTCTTCTTGCTATTACCCTCTCCATCGGATTCTTAGTCGATGATGCGATCGTCGTCCTTGAAAATATCGTCCGGCATGTCCAGATGGGAAAGCCTCCCATGGAAGCTGCCTTGGAAGGATCAAAAGAAATCGGTTTTACCATCCTATCAATGACCCTTTCACTCTCCTCCGTATTCATCCCCCTCCTCTTTATGCAAGGAGTGATCGGACAGTTGTTCCATGAATTCTCCGTCGTCATTGTGTCGGCTATTCTCCTCTCCGGATTTGTATCGCTCACCTTAACGCCTATGCTCTGCAGCCGGTTCGTGCAACCCTATCACGCTGCCGCCTCCAAAACGTTCATGGAAAAACTCTCAGAGTCACTCAACCTGCGCCTCCTCGGGATCTATGAAAGAAGCCTCCAGGTTGTCATGCGTTTCTCTAAGACGGTGCTGATGGCCGGCGCGCTCTGCATTGGAGCGACGTTTCTTCTCTTTAAGCTTTTACCCACTAACTTCCTGCCGCCTGATGATCTTGGCATGATCGTCGTCCATACACAAGCCGCCACCGGCACATCGCCCTTTGCCATGATGCGCATCCAATCAGATCTTGCCGAAATCGCCCGCAAAAACCCCGCTATCGAGTCGCTGATTTCTCTAGGAGCCATCCCCGATGACAACAAAGGACTCTTGTTTTTAAGGCTCAAACCATACAGTCAGCGCCCCTCCATCTTCCAAGTCATGGCACAGCTCCAAAAAGCGTATGCGACCACCACACAGGCGTATGTCTATATCAAAACCCTTCCCCTGATCGATCTCCAAGTTTCAACCACCGATATCAATTCCCCCTACCAGTTCACACTTCAAAGCTTGTCCACCGATGATCTTTATCCCGCTGCAACAGACATGCTGCAGGCCATGAAAACAATCCCCTCTCTAACCCAGGTCAGCACCGACATGGAAATCCTGCAGCCGCAGCTCAACCTCCACATTCTCCGAGATAAAGCCTATTCCCTCAACGTCTCTGCACGGGCGATTGAAAATGTGCTCACCTTCGCTTTTGCCGCCACCAACCTCTCCCCCATCAACGATCCCCAATATCAGTACTACGCCATTATGGAAGTCGAACCCAAATACTACTCCGACCCCTGGTACCTCTCTCAGCTTTACGTCCACTCCAATACCAACCAGCTCGTCCCGCTCTCCCTCGTCACCAAACCGTCCCAAACCGTCGGCCCCCTCAACATCAACCGGCTCAACGGCCTTCCCGCCGTGAACCTCTTCTTTGACGTTGGCGAAGAGGCGCTCGGCCCCATCCTATCCCAGCTTGAATCCCTTGCCCGCCAAACCCTTCCCGTCACCGTCGTCGGCAACGTCCAAGGAACCGCTGACGTCTTTAAAGCCTCCTTTGCCAATCTCAACATCCTCCTGCTGATCACATTTTTCGTGATCTACATTATCCTCGGCATCCTCTATGAAAACTTCCTCCACCCCATCACCGTCATGTCAACGCTCCCCCCCGCCGCCCTTGGCGGACTCCTCACACTCCTCATCTTCCAAGAGCCCATTTCCCTCTACGCCTTCGTCGGACTCATCCTCCTCCTCGGCATCGTCATGAAAAACGGCATTATCCTCATCGACTTTGCCAACGACTCCATCCTCGCCGGAAAGACCCCTAAAGAAGCGATCCACCACGCCTGCATCTCCCGCTTCCGCCCCATCCTCATGACAACATTTTCAGCCCTCATGGGAGCCGTCCCGATCGCCATCGGCCTCGGCGGCATGACCGCCCAGGGCCGCCGTCCCCTCGGCCTGGTCATCGTCGGAGGCCTCATCATTTCTCAAATCCTAACCCTCTACCTCACCCCCATCCTCTACCTCTACTTAGAGGAACTCCGCGAATGGGTGCATAGAAAGAAAACTTCTAAAACTTGATTATAAATCAAAAGTATATTATATTTAATCCGATCCATAAAATGGAGAAAGCTATGTGTACAATAACTAATTTAACAAATTTCGAATCTTATAAGCCCTTTAAGCCAATCCACGATGGAGCCCCATCTAATCAACTAGATGGATTCCTATTGCAACTTTTAGTTGACAGTCCTGAAGTGAATAAAATAGAAAGCATGGTTGATAATTATTTCTGGACTATTCATGGAAGCAACAATTCAGTGAGTACATTAATAGAGCTGTTTTTACAATTTATCCAAACTAACTCAGACATTCTAGAAACATCTTCAAAAACAAAACAAGAAAAAGCAAATGAGCTCTTCAATGCCTATCGCCAGGCTTTTTTCATGACCTTTCGAAAGGAGGGAATATTTTGTGATCTTTTTGAGAAACAAAAATCTGCGATTTTATCCTATTTTCCAGCCTCTAAAATTGAGAGTGGAATTGAACATATCGTGCTAACAAAAATTAAGTCATTTCATTCATCAGTTCCAGGATCGGCTATAGAAAAAGTCCTCGATCTGCCTTCATATTCTCTAATACTACACACCTATCCTGATGATTTTTCAACGACTCAAATGAATGTTTCCGATTTATTAACATTTTTCCAAGCAAGATTTACTAAATTCTAGCCGCATGTATAAACATAGGCTTTCCTGAGGGCTCAAACTGCTCTTTGAAGATTCTATTAAGAGCCGTCTGATAATCAGGAGCATTGAGCGTGACTCGAATTACTTTAACCCCAGTACCTGTTCTAAATGTATAAGGAACTATTTGAGTCTTTTCTTCAACTGGAACAATGGCTTTTATTCTATTTTCATGAATATTTACTATTTCTGCTGAATCACTAAATTCTTTGCTGATGAGAATAGTTTGAATATTTTTTGGGGAAATAGAAGGCCTCACAGCATCGTGACTTCCACTAGGATCATCTAATTTGTCTCCTCCTGTTGGTTCGATATCCAAGATAAATACAGCTGTATTTTGTATTCTATTTTCAAGAACATCTAGAAAATCCCTATTTTGTCCCAATAATTCGAATTTTGCTTTCTCCCTAAATAATGGATACATAGTAGGGTCGACCGTGGAACCTACACCCTGTGTAATGTTAGACAGAATCTCCTGAAATTTGTGTTCTAACTGCTCAATATGAATGTAATTATTGATAATGGTTTCATCACCTTCTCTTTCCATTCCAACAGCAAAGATGCCATCAGCAGAAGAAAGAGCGGCCCGACTCACCCCTTGTTCGTGTGTGATAACATTGAGAAATACAACAGAACTTGGATCGACATCATATCCGCCTGTCAGGGCTAAATTTCTTTCAATGAGCGCTTTTCTACTTAATATTCCCAGATCAAGTATATTGGTTAATGCACGGCTAGTCGTTAACTCTTGCGGATCAAGTTGATTGAATACAGGACTCGTTGGGTTCATTGAAGCATCAAGCAAATCCGAGATTGGTGTCATACTCTTCTCTTTTTTAATGATTAATTATACAGTTTAATAATCAATTTTTTCAACAAGATGATGATAGAGTAATTTTTATATTATTTTTAGTGTTAATTATATATTAATATATTTAAACAACCTCCTCGGCCCTTATAAGAACCGTTTCCATCTCACTCGCTCTCTGCGGCATAGCTTTAAGTAGATCTTTTTGTGCGGTGCATTAAGAAGAAGTAATTGTTTTTTTACTTTGATTTGATAGAACGTCCCGTCGACTTATTTCTGATCTTTTTAATTTTCTTTGAAGTTGGTTCCTTTCGAGGTTCGGGTATTTCAATAAATTCCGACTTCAAAGTTAACCTTCCATGCATGTAAGCCAAAATGTCTTGTAGCCCCTGCTTTAGCTCTTTGAATAATTTCCCCATGATTCTCTCTTTTTTTCAGCTTATCTCTTGAAGTTTCTTTTAGAATACGTCACATCCAAAGCTCATCGTCTATCTTCTCAAAAAAACGTGTACTTTCTTTAAATTCAGCTTCATCGCTTTGCGTCCACGTACCACTAAGATGGTCTAAATCATGGTATGGAGCTTTCTTTTTACAGAGAGCAAAAATGCTCAGGATCCATTTTAAAATCACTTTGAAAATCTCCTTTTGAACCCATTATAGCTTAGGATGAAATTTTTCGAACGCTTCATGCAGATGCTTATGGCTGATATGGGTATACCGATCGGTCGTTGCGATATTGGCATGGCCAAGAAGCTCTTGAATGATCCTCAGATCGGCTCCGTTCTCTAGTAGATGCGTTGCAAATGAATGCCTCAACGTATGAGGAGAGATCGTCTTCACAAGTCCGATCTTTTTAGCGTAAAATTTAACCCGCCCCCAGACGCTGATCCGACTCATGCGCGACCCTTTTTCCGTAATAAAAATCGCCCCCTCGCCCTCCATCCTGAAATGCACCAAAAAATGATCCAGCTCTTTAATCGCAGCCTCTGCCACAGGAACGATCCGCTCTTTACCCCCCTTCCCCTTGACACGCACAAAGTCATCCGAGACATCTCCAACATTAAGCTGGCACACCTCCGAGACCCTCAGCCCCGATGCATACATCAGATGAAATAAAGCCCGATCCCGAGCCCCCACAAAATCATCCCTCCCCGGAGCCTCCAGAAAAAGGAAAACCTCCTTCTCTGTCATGACCTCAGGAATCAGCTGCCACATTTTAGGGCTTTCTAAAAAAAGCGTCGGATTATCATCCATCCGCTTTTCCCGTTTTAGAAAACGGAAAAACACCTTGATGGCAACCAGCGCCCTGCACACCGAACTCGAAGCCGCCTGCCGGCTCTTCAAGTGCTCGAAGTAGCGAATGATATCTTCTGTCTTTGGAATTTGGCCTTTTAGATAGGCGTTTAAACCCCTCAAATCACGCCCGTAGGCCTCAAGCGTATGCGGACTTAAACCCTTCTCCGATCCCAGGTAAACCAGGAAGTCGGCAATCTCTTTCTCCATGCCTTGAATCTACAGCTTACACTGTTTGGATTCAAGAGAGAGATACTGAAATGATGAGAAGGTCGTTGAGTTCTGAATCGTCGAACTCGCCTGTAAGGAACTGGTTGAATGGCAAAGTAGTACCGACGCTTAAAAAGGTTTTTTCTTCCTCTGTTAAACGAGGAAATTCTTTTGTTTGGTCTTGAGCTGCCTTGATTTTGTGGTAAAGTTGTTCTGCCAAAGATTTAGGATCAATCTCTTGCAAGATGATTCTATCGATATCTTCCATTTGCAACTCGCGTCCTAAACACCCAACAAATTCTTCCCATGCCTTTTGTGATTTTGCTTTTTCATGGGTGAGAAAAACACCCTTTTCTCTTCGCAAAAACCCCTGTTCACTAACCTGTGTTACCGTACCTTTCTTAGAATACCTATCTACCACGTTCTGAAAAAGCCGTGTAGCAACCTCATGAGTCTTCTGAATTCCCTCTACAGGATAATCCTTTGGAACATTATCAAAATGCAAAATAGCCATGTAGCGTTTGTTATTTATCGTTACAATGCCAAGATTGACTGTTTTATTAACTGAAACTGGTTGTGTCATATGGTTCTCTTATTTAACTATTATTATACCACGTCTGATAAAATATTTTCTATATCATTTATTTAACTCTTT
>JBGPMV010000011.1:0-17869 GCA_041487155.1 Rhabdochlamydiaceae bacterium | reverse complement strand
TCTTTTGTTTTCATATATCTCAAAAGATCCACAACCCGATGGGCATATCCCATCTCATTATCGTACCATGCAATGAGTTTATAAAAGCGGCTGCTTAATGCAATTCCTGCTCCTTGATCAAAAATACAGGAGTAGGAAGAACCAATAAAATCAGAAGAGACGACTTGATCTTCCGTATAGGCCAAGATATCTTTATAGCGGCCTTGTGCTTCGTTCTTCATTGCGATGCAAATCTCTTCGTAGGTTGTGTCTTTTTTAAGACGTACAGTTAAATCAACGACAGATACATCTGTCGTTGGAATGCGAAATGCCATCCCGGTGAGCTTGCCTTTGACTTCGGGTAAACAAATCCCGACAGTTTTAGCGGCTCCCGTAGATGACGGGATAATATTTAATCCGGCTGAGCGACCCCCTCTCCAATCTTTTTTACAGGGTCCGTCGACAGTGGATTGCGAGGCAGTGAGGGAATGAACTGTTGTCATCAGTCCTTCTTCAATGCCAAAATGGTCTAAGAGTACTTTGACTAGAACTGCCAGGCAGTTCGTTGTGCAGGAGGCGTTAGAAACAATGTGATCTTTTGTAGGATCATATTTTTCATGGTTTACTCCCATTACAAATGTTGCCATGTCGTCTTTTCCAGGGGCTGTGATGACGACGCGGCGGGCGCCGGCTGTGAGATGCTTTGCGGCATCTTCTTTGTGGGTAAATCGACCTGTTGATTCAACAACATAGTCGACGCCTAGCCCCTTCCAGGGAAGGAGCGTAGGATCTTTTTCTTCAAAAACTTTAATTTTTTTGCCGCCGACGACAAGGTGGTTTTGCTGAGCTTCAACGGTGAAGCGGGGGCTGTGGTAAATGGAATCGTATTTGAGGAGATAGGCTAAGTTATCGGCAGGGACAAGGTCGTTGACGGCAACGACATCCAAATCGGGTATCTTATGCTCTGCGATGATGCGTAATACGAGTCTTCCGATGCGACCGAAGCCGTTGATTGCAATTTTCATTATACCCTCATTATAGCGCATCGGGCTAAATAAAAAAACCTTAGATTGCTCTAAGGTTTTTCAAAATAAAATTGTTAGGTAGGAAGTTATTGAGGAAGGTACTCAATGACGCAGGTTGATGCGTTGTCACCTACGCGCTCGCCTAGGCGCACAATGCGGGTATATCCGCCTTTGCGCTCTGTAAAGCGGGCTCCGAGCTCTCCGAAGAGTTTGCCGATCACTTGTCTGTCTGTGTTGTAAACTTCAGCAGATTTTCCTTTTTTAACGAGCTTGTTCTCTTTGGGAGTGAGCTTGTTATAGGTGATCATGAGGTCGGCAATCGCTTGGCGGCGGCTTGATAAGGTGTTTTTCTTAGCAAGCGTGATCAATCGATCTGCATGGCGTCTGAGCTCTTTTGCTTTAGTCACGGTGGTTTCAATGCGTCCGTGTTCAATCAGCGATTTGAGCATGTTTGCAAGCATACAGCGGCGATGAGAGGAGGTGCGTCCAATTTTAAATGTCTTTTTTGCATGTCTCATACTTCGTTTTCTGCTCCTTTCTGTGCGAGATGTTCGGCGACGAGTTGTTTGACGTTATCTCGTGTAATGCCAAAGCGGGAGAGGTCCATTCCGAGGGAAAGTCCCATTTCTTCTAGCTTGGCTTTGATTTCATTGAGGGATTTCTTGCCGAAGTTTCTAAACTTGAGCATTTCAGACTCGGGCATGAGAACGAGCTCGCCGATGGTTTCAATGTTTGCGCCGGCAAGGCAGTTGGTTGAGCGAACGGAGAGTTCGATCTCGTTAATTTTGAGAGCCAGTTTTGCAATCAGCGCATCGCGGTCTGTGTTGACTTCGATGGTGTCTGAGTCAAACGTGATGGCGTGCTGCTTAATCTGCTCGAAAACCTCGAGATGCAAGATGCCGATTTGGGTTGCAAACGACAGCGCTTCTTCAGGAGATACGCGTCCGTCTGTTGTGATGTCTAAAATAAGGCGGTCAAAGTCGGTGTCTTGTCCAACGCGTGTATTCTCTACATAGTAGTTCACGAGGCGTACTGGAGAAAACGGTGTGTCGAGAATGATCTCGTCCACGCCTTGCTCTGCGAGCACTTGACGCTCGGAGGGGACATAACCTCTTCCGAAACCGATTTTGAGGTCGATTTTTTTGGTCATCGGTTTTGTAACTGTGAAGAGCGCAAGGCCTGGGTTCACGACATCGAAATCGGTGTCGCCCATGAGGTCTTTAAGAGTAACAACATAATGTCCGTTATTCTTGTCTAACATGTCGCCGGTGATGTCGAGAAGTTTTGAGATCACTCGAGGTTCGCGAGAAACATGCTGCTCTTCTGTTGGGAGTTTGCGAAGGAGGGCCGATTTGAAGTTGAGGATGATATGAGTCATATCCTCAATGATGCCTTCAATCGCTGTATATTCGTGTGGAACTCCTTCGATGCGAATCGACATGATTGCAGGGGCTTCCATTGCAGTCAGAAGAATTCTTCTGAGTGCATTTCCGACGGTATGCCCGAACCCTTTTTCAAAAGGTTCTGCGATAAACCGGCAGTGGTTTGGAAGGCGTGCCGACTCATCTTTTTTTATTTTTGTCGGGAGTTCAAATTTACCATATTTTACTGTCATGATCTCTCCTGAAATTAGACGCGACGTCTTTTACGGGGTTTACAGCCATTATGAGGCACTGGGGTTACATCGCGGATGATCGTAACGTTAAGTCCAACGCTTAAAAGACCGCGAACGGCGGACTCTCGTCCAGCTCCCGGGCCGCTTAAGTTGACTTCTACTTCTTTCATTCCCATTGCCATGGCAGCTTTTCCTGCATCTTGTGCAGCAACTGTTCCGGCAAATGCGGATGATTTACGAGAACCTGAATAACCTGCTTTTCCAGCAGATGACCATGCCACTACGTGGCCGGCCATATCAGTTATACTGATGATTGTGTTGTTGAAAGAAGATTGCACATGAGCAATTCCTGTCGGCACATTGCGCTGTGTTTTTTTACGCGCTTTTACGGTTGGTTTTTTTTCTTCTGTTTTAGCGGCGTTTGTCTTTGCAGAATTAGGCTTTTCTTTCATTGTTATTTCTTCTTGTTAGCTACGGTTTTTCTCTTGCCTTTTCGAGTTCTCGCATTCGTTCTTGTGCGTTGTCCTCGAACGGGCAGGCCTAAGCGATGGCGCGAGCCTCGGTAGCAATGGATATTAATGAGCCGCTTGATGTTATTCTGAACTTGGCGTCGAAGATCTCCCTCGACAATGTATTCTGATTGAAGAAGCGCATTGATTCGGGCAACATCATCTTGTGTCAATTGATGAGCGCGCATGTTAGGGCTGAGACCCAATTTAGCTATAACCTGATTTGAAAGCTTGCGACCCACTCCATAAATGTATGTGAGGGCTATTTCAAGTCTTTTATTATCAGGGACGTCAATCCCAATAATACGTGGCATGTGTAAAATCCTTTTTTATATCGAACCAGTGTACCAGTTCTTCACGTTTTTTCACAATTCAAAAATCTAGACTATACTTCTAGACTTGGATCTTCGCATGAAACCGTCATACCGTTTCATGAGAAGATGAGACTCTACTTGCTTGGTGGTGTCGAGGACGACGCCTACCAAGATAAGGAGGGAGGTCCCTCCAAAAAAGTGGCTAATCATAGGATCCACCCCTAAAACACGGCTTACGAGGGTCGGGAGGATGGCAATAAAGGCCAAAAAGAAGGCTCCGACGAGCGTAATGCGGCTCATGGTGGATTCAAGAAAGTCTTGGGTAGGCTTGCCTTGGCGCACGCCGGGGATAAAGGCTCCGTTTTTCTTCATATCGGAGGCAATTTGCTCGGGATGGAATTGGGTCGCGGTCCAAAAGTAAGTAAAAAATATAATTAACGATACGTAGATCAGGGTATAAAGCCATGTGCCGGGAGAGAGCATCGCTGCGATGGAGCCCAGCCCGCTGCTGCGGCCGATAAACTGTGCAATGGTTGCCGGAACCATCAAGAAGGACGAGGCAAAAATAACAGGGATAACCCCTGCATAATTGATTTTTAAGGGGATGTAGGCGTTTCCTGTCTGCGATTCGGGGCCGGCAATCGTTCTTCGAGCGTATTGCAGCGGTATGCGGCGCTGCCCTTGGATGACAAGAATGGTTCCGACGATGATCGAGACGAAAACAGAGGCAAAGACCACAAGGGAGGAAAACGAGAGCTGGCCGGGCTCTTGGGAGTCCAGATTAAGCTGCCGGACGATCGATCCGATCATTCCAGGGAGAGAGGAGAGGATCCCGAGGGTAATAATAAGGCTCATTCCATTCCCGATCCCTTTCTCGGTGATTTGCTCTCCGATCCACATGAGGAACATCGCGCCTGCTGTCATGGTGGAGATCGCTACCAGATAAAAGAGCCAAGGAAGGCCGAAGAGCTGAAAATCTAATAGTTCCGGGACGATGATGCCGGGCGATCCTGCGTTCATTTGTACGGCATATTTTGCTAGAAAAGCTGCTTGGAAAAAGGAAATGCCGACGGTGAGGAACCGAATCCATCTTCCCATTTTACGTCTGCCTTGGTCGGGGCTTTCTTTGATGTCGCGTCTAAACGAGGGAATCACTGCCATGAGAAGCTGGATGAAGATGGAGGACATGATATAGGGGGAGACGCCGAGGGCGATGATCGTCATGTGCGCAAAGGCGCCGCCAGAAAACACATCCATGAGCTGAAAGAGGTTTTGGCTTCCGCCTGTTGCTGAATGAAAAAGCCTGACGGCGAGATCGCCGTTAATTCCGGGAATCGGAATATGGGCTCCAATGCGGCACACCATGAGCATAAGGAGCGTAAAGACAATTTTTGTCTTTAACTCTGGGATTGAAAAGATGCGCCGGATGGATTCAAGCATGAGCCGCCTTAAGCCCTGGATTTAGCAGGGACTTTAGTAAGAACCGTAAATTGAACGTTTGCCTTTTCAAGCTTTTCAATAGCGCCTTTAGAAAATGCATGCGCTTCGATGGTGACTTTTTTCTTCAGCTCGCCTTGCGCTAAGATCTTGAGGCCGCCTTTTGGGTCGCGAGGAGCATAACCTCTTTCACGCAGCGTCTTGAGGTTGATGACATCTCCGTCTTTGAAAAGCTGATTCAGGATGCCGAGATTAATGGCATGAACATCGCTTTTGAAAAGTCCGTTGACAAATCCCTTTGTAGGAAGTTTACGATAGAGAGGAAGCTGTCCTCCTTCGTGTCCGTCCCGAGATTTATAACCGCGTCTGGCTTTGTCCCCTTTCACTCCGCGGCAGCATGTTTTTCCTCGTTTTGATCCGACGCCGCGTCCTACGCGTTGCACCTTTTTGCGGGGGCGGTGTGTATTTGCAAGCGTTGAAAGTGAAGTCATGCTAGGCCTCGTAATTTGAGAGTTTTTTGGCGGTTTTTAAGGCTGAGCAATGCTTTGAGAGTTGCTCGAACTTGGTTCAGCGGATTGTTAGATCCGTAAATTTTTGCGACGACGTCTTTGATTCCGCCGAGCTCTAAAACAGAGCGTACTTTAGAACCTGCGATCACGCCGGTTCCTTCTGCAGCAGGTTTTAAAAAGACGGTTGCTCCATCCCAATCGACGGTAATTTCGTGCGGAATTGTGGTGCCTTCCATCTCAAAAGACATGATGTTTTTGCGTGCAGCTTCTCCGCCTTTTCGTATGGCGTCTGAAACTTCATTCGCTTTGGCAAAACCAAATCCTATGTGCCCTTGTCCATCGCCGACGATGATAAGTGCAGAAAAGCTGAACTTACGTCCCCCTTTGACGACTTTAGAGCAACGGTTGATATAAAGAACTTTCTCTTCGAAGTCAGAGTTAAAATCTTCCTGACGGTTTCGTTTAATTTTTTTATTCTTCATGGTTACCCTTTAAAATTTTAACCCGCCAGCACGAGCTGCATCAGCGAGCTCTGCGATGACTCCATGGTACTTGTTATGTCCACGGTCAAAAACGACAGTTGTAATATTTTTCTCTTTTGCACGTTCGGCAAGCTCTTCTCCGACAAGTTTCGCTGCGGCTTTGTTGTTTCCTTGCGCTTTAGAGCGCAATTTTTTCGTGAGAGTACTTGCTGACGCTAGTGTGATACCTGCTTCGTCGTCGATGAGTTGAGCGGCGATGTGCAGATTCGACTTCATCACAGAAAGACGCGGTTTTTCAGCGGAGCCGCGGAGTTTCTTGCGATTCGCGCGCGCTCTTTTAATTCGTTTTTTACTTCTTTCAATAAGGCTACTTTCCATAACTTTTATCCTGCAGCTGTTTTGGCTTTTGCTGCTTTACCAGCTTTCTTACGTACATATTCATTTTCGTATCGGATCCCTTTTCCTTTGTAAGGCTCTGGGGGTTTTTCAGCGCGTACTGACGCTGCAAACTGTCCGACTAAGTGTTTATCAATCCCGGTGATGCTAATCACGCCGGCTTTATCGATAGTGATTGTAACGCCTTTTGGGATAGGAAGCTTGGTGGGATGCGATCTTCCAATCTGAAGGCTTAAGGCATGTCCTTCAACTGCGGCTCTGTATCCGACGCCGATCATTGTAAGCTTAATTTCAAAACCTTTTGAAACTCCAACGATCATATTGCTAAACAGCGATCGATGAAGACCGTAAAGAGCGTTATTTAAATCGGAGGCTTCATCTCTCATGACAAGAGCTTGTCCGTTTTCAATTTTTATAGAGAGTCCTTCGGGGAACTCTGCTGAGAGCTCTCCTTTAGGGCCTTTAACATTCAGCTTACGTCCGACGAGTTTAACTTCAACTCCGGAGGGCACTTCAATTGCAATTCTTCCAAGACGTGACATATTTTTTTACCTCACCACACGTAACATAGTAGTTCGCCGCCGATTCCTTTCTCACGGGCTATTTCTCCATCGAGAACTCCCTGTGATGTTGAAAGGACAACAATTCCAAGTCCGCCGAAAATACGTGGGATTTTTTCGAGGGCAATGTATTTGCGCAGGCTTGGTTTTGAAATACGCTTCAGTCCTTGCATGAGAGGCTCTCTGCCGTCATACTTAAGGAAAACGCGCATTCTTTTTTTCTGATCGTCGACTAAAATATGCTCTAGAAACCCTTGTCTCTCGAGCACTTTTAAAATTTCATGATTGAGCTTGCTAAGATTGAGGTCTATAAAGCGGCTTTTGGCTATCACTGCATTTCTAAGAGATGTCAGCATACTTGCAATAGGATCTTGATGTGCCATAGGTTATTTTCCTTGAGTCTTAAATGGGAATCCGAGCATGCGAAGAAGTTCCACACACTCCTCATCAGTTTTAGCTGAGGTTACAAAGGTGATATTCATCCCTTGCGTTCTTTTAACATCGTCCAGGTTGATTTCAGGAAAGACTTGCTGGTCCGTCAGTCCTAAGGAATAGGAGCCGCGGCCGTCGCCTTTCACAGAAAACCCGCGGAAGTCGCGGATGCGAGGGGAAACAATGTTGCAAAAACGGTCTAAGAAATCAAACATTCTTGTGCGACGCAGAGTCACTTTGAGTCCAATCACCTGATCTTCACGCGATTTAAAGTTAGCAATCGCTTTCTTTGTGCGTGTAAAGATCGGTTTTTGTCCTGATAAGATTGTAAGTTCTTTGAGGCAGTCTTGCAGAGCATTTTTATCTTTTGTTGCTTCGGCAAGCCCCATGCTAATGACAATCTTCTTTAAAGAAGGAATGAGCATTGCATTGGAATACCCAAATTTCTCTTTGAGAGCGGGTTTTACTTCCTCTTTATATTGCTTGAGTAATCTTGACATTTGTCGCTACCGTTTAACTTTTTCTAATGGTTCGGAAAGAGACTTCTTTTTCGCCTTGTGCGTAGATGAGCTCTTTCTCTTTCTTGGTTTGTTTTACTTTTAAGCTGATCGCTTTTCCATCTTCGTCGCACACACAGACGTTTGAAGCATGGATGGACATTTCAACTTCTATGATGCTAGGTGTTTGCATCTGGGCTTGTCTCTTCACATGTTTCTTTCGAATATTAATTCCTTGGATAACGATACGCTCTCCTATGCGTCTGAGAACGGTACCTGTCCGGCCTTTATCATTTCCTGTCATGACGAGAACTCTGTCCCCTTTTTTAATCCACTGTGCCATCTTAAATTACCTCAGGAGCTAATGATGTGATCTTTACAAATCCTTGCTCACGGACTTCTCGAGCAACAGGCCCGAAAATACGTGTTCCGCGAGGATTTCCTTTGTCGTCTAATATAACGCAGCTATTGTCATAGAAGCGAAGGAGCGATCCATCAGCACGTCTAATATAGTTTTTTGTTCGGACGATAACGGCTTTCACGACATCGCCTTTTTTAACGAGGCCTTTGGGGTCTGCGTCTTTTACGCTGCATACAATGACATCGCCAACTGCGGCGTAACGTCTTTTGGAGCCTTTTAGAACCTTGAAGCATCGAACGCTTTTTGCGCCGGTATTATCGGCAACTTCTAAATTAGTTTCTTGTTGAATCATGCTATCACCTCAACTACGCGCCATCGTTTAAGTTTTGAGTAAGGTCGTGTTTCGACGATACGGACTGTTTGACCATCTTTGACATCAAACCCTTCACAGTGGGCATAATATTTCTTGCCGCGTGTGATCACTTTATTGAACTCGGGATGAGCAAATGTACGGTCCACTCTTACAGTGACTGTTTTTTTCATTTTAGTGGATACTACTTGCCCTTGTTTCTCTTTCTGAACCATAAATTACGCCTTTCCTCCGGACTTTTGCTGAAGTGCTGTCAGCACGCGAGCCCGATCTTTTTTCTTCTCACGAAGAAGATGTGGTTTTTCAGTTTTGCGAGTGATGCGAAGTTCGCACTTCAATCCATAAATCTCTTTGGAGAGATCGTGGAATAGAGTCATCAGCTCTTCTTTACCTTGATTTTTGATATCTTCCATTTTCAACATAATTACACTCTCTCCAATCTCTCAACGAAACGTGTTTTGATGCCGAGTTTTGCAGCAGCTCTGCGAAGAGCATTCTGGGCGAGTTCCTTAGGAACTCCGCCGACTTCAAACATCACGCGTCCGGGCTTCACAACAGCTACCCAATGGTCGACGTTTCCTTTTCCTTTACCCATGCGTGTTTCAGCAGGTTTCTTTGTAACAGATTTATCAGGAAAAATTCGGATCCATACTTGGCCGCGGCGATTGAAATAACGAGAAATCGCAACCCTGCATGCTTCGATTTGCCTGTTGGTCACCCAACCGCGCTCTAAAGCTTGCATTCCAAACTCGCCAAAGTCGAGAAAGTTAGCGGCTTTGCTAAACCCGGCCATCTGGCCTTTTTGCATTTTTCTATATTTAGTACGGATAGGCATCATTGACATAACTATTAAGCTCCTTCTTCCCCGCGATTGATCCAAACTTTCACACCGATCGATCCATATGTCGTCTCAGCCCTGCCCATTGCATAATCAATGTCAGCGCGGAGAGTATGAAGCGGGATGCGTCCTTCTTTGTACCATTCGGTACGGGCAATCTCGGCTCCGCCTACGCGGCCCGAAATCGAAATTTTAATTCCTGCAGCGCCTGCATCCATTGTTGATAGCATCGCTTTTTTCATGATTCGTCTAAAAGGCATACGGCGCTCGAGTTGTTTAGCGATTCCGTCTGCAACGAGTTTTGCATCGAGGTCAGGGCGTTTAATTTCTTCAACTTCAATCCAGATCTCTTTGCCGGTTGCTTTTTTAAGCTCTTGCTTGAGAATGTCGATCTCTGCCCCTTTTTTACCAATCACAAGACCAGGTCTTGCAGTATGGATAGTGACTTCAACTTTTCCGCTCATTCTCTTAATGTGGATGAGAGAAGTTCCAACGCAAATGGGTTTAGCAAGAAGAAATTTACGGATAAATCTATCTTCGCCCAGTTGGTTTCCAAACTCTTGTTTGTTGGCATACCAGAGAGATTTCCATTTTTTCGTTAGAGCGAGTCTAAATCCTGTTGGAGATGTTTTTTGGCCCATTATTCGCCTTCCTGTGGTGCTACAATCACTGTAAAATGACTGGTTCGTTTCAACAGTGGAACCATTCCACCTTTTGCTTTGGATTTGGAGCGTTTTAAAACAGGTCCGCAATCCACACGCACTTCTTTTACTTTTAATTTTTGACGAGGAATATTCAATTGTGTTTCAGCATTAGCGACAGCGCTGTCCAGTGTCTTCTTTAAGAGTCTTCCGCCTTTGAGCTGAGAGTACATCAGTTGGATGGTAGCGTCTTCAACACTGAGTCCGCGAATGAGATCGGCCGCAAGGCGAGCCTTGCGAGGTGGGATTCTGACGCTCTTTGTCACTGCCTGGCGCTCGTTTTTATTTGTTTGCATTTTCATTTTCCTTACTTAGCAGCTGGAGCTGGGGTTGCGGCAGCGGCGGGAGCAGCTCCGGGTGCACCGGCAGCAGGGGCTGCTGTAGCAGCGGCGGCGGCTTCTGCAATTTTCTTAGATCCGTGTGTTTTAAAGACGCGTGTGGGTGAAAACTCTCCCAAACGATGTCCTACCATGTTTTCTGAAACAAACACTGTTAAGAACTTACGTCCATTATGAACTTCAAAGGTGTGTCCGATCATTTCTGGGATGATCATTGATCTGCGAGACCATGTTTTAATTGGCCGTTTGGATCCGCCTTGATTCTGTTTTTCAACTTTTGCAAGCAGGAAGTGGTCCACAAAGGGACCTTTTCTAAGCGATCTACCCATAAAACCTTATTTCCTCCGATCTTTGACAATCCACTTGGTTGTCTTCTTCTTCGCTCGTGTGCGGAAACCTTTCGTATACTGCGCCCAGGGAGTTTGTGGAAGGTAGCCGTTATGCTTTCCTTCTCCCCCTCCGTGAGGGTGGTCTACGGGGTTCATCGCTGTTCCACGAACAGTGGGTCTAATTCCTCTCCAGCGCATACGGCCGGCTTTACCTTCAACGCGAAGAATTCTTTCGGCATTGGAGACGACTCCAAATGTCGCTAAACAATCTTCATTGATGAGACGGATTTCTCCGGAAGGCATTTTTAATGTGACATATCCGTTGCTGCGAGCAAGTAATTGTGCAGAAAGTCCCGCAGAGCGAACGAGGGATGCGCCTTGGCCCGGCTTCATTTCGATGTTGTGAACAACAGAGCCCATCGGCATGAGTTTTAATTTCATGCAGCAGCCGACATTGTACATCTCTTTCTCGGTTGTCATGACAGTATCGCCCACTTTAAGGCCTTCTGGGGCTAAAATGTATCTCTTTTCGCCATCGGCATAATTTAATAAGGCGATGTGCGCTGTACGGTTTGGATCGTACTCAAGGGCTTTAACCGTTGCAACGACATCAAACTTGTCGCGCTTGAAGTCAACAAGACGGTAAAAGCGCTTATGTGCTCCGCCGCGATGACGGCAGGTGATATGGCCGTGATGGTTGCGTCCGTTGGTTTTAATTTTTTTGACGAGCAGTGATTTAACGGGTACAGCGCCTTTAGTGAGGCTTGTATAACTCTCTAATATGAGTTCTCGTTGGCCGGGAGTAACGGGTCGAAATTTCTTTGTCATATTAAGCTTTCTCCTCAATCACATCACCCGGTTTCAAGGTGACGATCGCTTTCTTAAAAGCTTGTTTCATTCCACTTCTGCCGCGGACGGTTCTTTCTTTGGGCTTCACGTGGATGGTGTTGACACCGATGACTTTAATATTTTTGTCGGAGTAAATCTCCTCAACAGCTCTTGCAATTTCTTGCTTGGAGGCTGTCTTCTCAACTAAGAAGACATATTTAGGCGTATTGCACTTTCTAACAGAGGGGTTGCTGTTATTGTTTTGCAATCCTTCCATCACGCGTGCTTTTTCAGTCACGTAGCGGCTTTTAATTATTTCGTAAGGGTGTTTGCTTGTCATCGTTAACCTTCTAACATCTTCATTAAACGATCCGATGCTGCATCCATCACTATAATATGGCGATGGGAAACGACATCATAACCGCTTACATTTTGAATCAACATAAAATCTGCATTTGGAATATTGCGCATACTCTTGATAAAGTGCGCGTCTTTTTTTGCTTCGGCTTTTTCTGCTACAAAGAGAACTTTTTTTCCGAAGAGCGCTAAGCCCTTGAGGAATTCAGCTACTTTCTTTGTTTTTGGAGCTTTCATTGCGCCCGGATCTAAAACAACCATTTGTCCGCCGGTAATTTTTTCCGCGAGAAGATGGCGGATTGCGGCACGTTTTTCTTTGCGATTGATCGAAATATGGAAGTGTTCTTTAGCGCGAGGGCCGCCGACGCGTCCGCCGCCTTTATATTGAGCTGCGCCCAAATAACCTTGGCGCGCTCTTCCTGTTCCTTTTTGAGGATGGGGCTTTTGACCTGAGTGATTGACTTCAGCTCTTGATTTAGTATGCGCAGACCATTGACGAGCGTTTGCACGAATAGCCACGATATAATCTTTAATCATTTGCGAGTTGGCTTCTTGCTTCAAGAGGTCGTCTTTAACTGCGAGCTGACCAATTTCTTTTCCTGATAGGTCTAATTTTTTAATGTTTGCCACGTTTCAGCCTACTTGTTCTTCTTATTCATCTTTTTCTTAGCGGTCGTAATATAAACCAGTCCGCCTTGGCAGCCTGGAATCGCGCCTTCAACAACGATCACCTGTCTTTCTGTGTCAATTCTGACGACACGCAGATTTTCTACTGTGACCCGCTCTCCGCCCATGCGTCCTGCTTTCTTGCCGCCCGGTAAGCAACGGCCGGGAGTCGATCTCATACCGGTAGAACCTGCATGTCTATGAAAACCAGAGCCGTGAGCTGCAGGGCCTCCAGCATAATTGTGCCGTTTCATGACCCCTTGGTACCCTTTTCCTTTTGAAACCCCGATCACATCGACATAAAGAATATCTTGGAAAAGTTCGACGCCGAGCTCTTGCCCAACTGTATAAGCCGCTGTATCATCGACTCGGACTTCCGACATGTTTCTGCGCGGCTCAATCCCTGCTTTTTTGAAATGCCCCTGCTGTGGTTTTGCAACCTTGCGGGCTTTTGCTGCATTCATTGTTCCAAAAGAGAGTTGAAGCGCATTATATTTGTCTGTCTCTACAGTTTTAATTTGAGAAATGACGTGCTTGTCAGCTTTGATCACTGTACAAACTACTCTATTTCCTTGCGCATCAAAGATCTGCGTCATTCCCTGCTTAATTCCCATTAACTTCGGCTTCATACTTATCTCTAAATTTCAGAGGTTCATTAGGTCGTTTAAAATAACTTTTGCACTCACCATCAAAGTGCGTAAAACAATGGTATCGCAAATTGCTGCCGCAACTTGGCTAAAGCGAGTAGGCTAACAAATCTATGAATTTTCAGACAATGGAAATTTGCATATCTGCTTGAATTAAAGAAAGGAACAAGCAGCGAGCAGTGAATAAATGGCAAGAGAAAGCCCCATGCCGGCGATTCCGATGGCAACGGTCCATTCAATCCAAGAAAGAGCGGGGTTTATTTCTTTCGACGGATAATTCTCAATCATTTTTTGAAACTGAATTGCATAAATTTTGTTATAAACACGGTGGTATCAAGGAGTAAATTGACGCGCGGCATGATACAAGATTTCACCCCGTAAGCGGCGGCAGCAGAAAGCAGGGTCAAGCACAGAGAAGATACGCATTTAATTTTTCCAAAAGTCCCAGACCATGAATGATTTGCACAAAGACCCTTTAAATCAGCCAAATCCGCTATAGTATCGGCAGCTGCTTTTAAGGGTTTAAGACGCGGCTCTTTAGAAACGAATATTTTATTAAAAACGCTGTCTGCGCATGCAGCAGACTCCGCTAAGCCCTCTGAAAGAGCGGCGATTATTTTGGCATTAAACTTTCTCTTACCAACATGGCCCACCAGGGACGTATATGCCTTGCCCGCGAGCATCCAAGAAAAGACCTCTTGTGCTTCGCCTGAATAGTCAAGAATGCGCCCTGCCCTGACAGAGCCTAAATCGCCCTTATAGAGGAGATACCAGCGGGCGCAGAGCTCTGCGCCCATAAAGAATTGCTTGGGCTCTTGTCGAAAAAAGTAGCTGGCTACGCCCAAACTACTTTGTCCATATAAGCTTTAGTAATTTTTTGGAAGAAGGGCATAACAGCAATTCCAGCGGATGCTGCGAATTGGCACTTACCCAACCAAGCAGGGGCTTGGCCTTTGTAGTAAAGACCCATTCCACCGACGACGCTTGAAAAGATGTACGCTGTACTTGCTGCAAGATTGAGGCATCCAAAACACTTTTCTGCTCGGACTGCTTGTGCTTCCCCATTCCACCACGTTGCATGTGCATGTTTCAATTCAGTATATAAAGACTGCACGCCCATATACCCACCCGCAATCGTATAGATCCAAGGAGTTGCTTTGTCAAGTTTTTGAGGAATAGACCCGAAAGTAGAACGAGCGAACACAATTGCATCACCGACTGCAATCACCCAACTTGCAACATGGAAGATTCTATTAAAGACACTTTCAAGGGGCGACCTTTCAGGACCTGCCGCTTTACTATCGTCTAATTTCTTATATATTCTTGAAGGTTCGGCAGCTTCAACAGGTTTTGCAAGCTCTTCTAGCATTTTAGGCAGTTTTGTTATGACCTCAGCCGCACAGATCCATACTTTCATTGGATTGGCTTCAGAGGCGAGCTTGGCAAATACTGGTAAACTCGCTTCACGACCGGTAAATCTAAGCGTTTGACCAATTAGAACAGCGGGTTTCACAAATATTGTTTTAAAACCATCAGCACCTAAAGTCTGGGCGAGATAATTCGTTACTCCTGAAACTTTTTCAGGAATTTTTGGTTGAACCGTATCCCTTAAAAAAACTGCTGCCTTGTTGAACCCACCAACGAATACACCTGATACCATAGAAATCTCCTTTATATTGTTAAGGAATATTTAATCTTTCGTGTAAGGATAATAGAAAAAAGAATGATATTTTTCCAACCTAAATCAGAAAAAAATTACATAACTCGAGGCTCTTGGTGGAGTCCCCTCAAGAAATCCCCAATAGAAAGAACTTTTTTTCCCTCTAGCTGCAGCTCTAAAAGACTTAAAAAAGAGGGATTTTCCTTTGTCCCACACTCGATCACCCATTCTTTCTTGGGAGCCGCTGCCGCACTCTCTCTGATTTGAGACCGTTTGATTTTCAATTTTTTTACATGTCCACCGATATCCACCTGAGTCCAAGCTCCGGGATGCGGGGCAAGAGCCCGGATTTGATTATGGATCTCAAACGCCGGCCTCTTCCAATCAATCACGCAATCGACCGGAGTGATCTTCGCAGCCAAGGTCGCCTTCGAGGGATCTTGAGGCACTCCCTTCACAGCCCCCTTTTCTAGCTGAGCCAGCACTCGAAGTAGAGGCTCTTTGGCAGCTAGCGCCAGCGCCTGCTCAAGCTCTCCATGGTTCATATCAAGCGGGACTTTTACCACCGCTTTATCGAGCATATCGCCTGCATCGAGCTGGAGGACCATTTTCATAATCGTCACGCCGGTCTCTTCCTCTCCTGCCATGAGAGAGCGCTGAATAGGGGCGGCGCCGCGCCATTTGGGAAGAAGGCTTGCATGCACATTGATCGGCCCCAGCCGAGGAACACCCAGCAACGGCGACTTCATGATCTCTCCATAGGAGGCAACCACAAAAACATCAGGCGCAAGCGACTGCATCAAAGCAACAAACTCACCTTCAGACGCTTTCACAGGCTCATAGAGAGCAATCGAAGGAACGTGGGCTTGCACCCATTCTTTAACAGGAGACGGTAAATGTTTAAGAGAGCGGCCTTGGGGCTGATCGGGCTTGGTGACTACACCGATGATTAGATGAGAAGTCTCTAGCAAATGCTTTAAAATCGTGACCGAAAACTCAGACGTGCCAAAAAAAACGATTTTCACGTGATTTCTTCTTCTAAAAGCTCCTCATATTCGGAGAGTTGTTCTAGAGAATCGGGATCTTTAAAGTGAAAGCCTATTAATCCGCGGCGCGAAGCCAAGCAAAACTCGACCCAATGCTGAACATAGAGATTGGGCTCAACTTCTTGCTGGATCTGCTCTAGCGCTTCATTTAAACTCAGACCCGAACGATAGGTCAGCTTGAAAGCACGCGCTAAATCGCGGCGCACCGTCAGTGGAAATCCGTTTCTTTTTAAGCCCACAAGATTTAAGCCGCCCATTTTATAAGGGACACCTGCGCCAATCGTATAGGGTGGAACATCGTGCGTCACCCGGCTAAAACCGCCGACCATCGCATAGCAGCCGATCCTTGTAAATTGATGCACCGCAGTCATTCCGCCGATAACAGCGCAATCTTCGATGATCACATGCCCTGCTAAATTCACCGCATTGGCCATGATCACACGGCTTCCGACTTCGCAATTATGCGCGACATGGCAATAAGCCATAATAAGGCAATTATCGCCGACGCGGACCACAGAGTTTTCCTGGCACGAAGAATTAATCGTCACATATTCCCGGATTTCGCAGTTCTTGCCGATGATGACAAACGTCTTCTCGCCTCGGAATTTCAAATCTTGCGTCTTTGTCCCAATGCTGGCTCCCGGCCAAATCGTGGTTCCCGCGCCAATGGTCGTATGCCCATCAAGGTAGACATGTGATTTGATCGTGACATTGTCTTCAATGGTCACGCTGCCTTTAATCACGGCGTAGGCTTCAATCACAACATTTTCCCCGATCGTTGCGCCGGGTTCAATCACTGCCGTAGGATGAATTTGTTTTTTTGTCATGCAATTCTCAAACTTTTACAGTTGTTTTCTGTCAATCAAGGCAAAACCGATTTCTGCTTCGACGACAACTTGATCATTCACGAGTGCTTTAGCGAGCACCTTACCGGCTTTAAAACTGATATGCTGTCCGGTGATATGGAGATAAAGGACATCTCCAGGAACAACAGGCTTTCTAAACTTGGCATTATTGACGGTGAGGAGCACAGCAATTTTTTCTGTTTGTAATTTTTGGTGGACCAAAATGCCCCCTGCCTGTGCCAGCGCCTCCAAAATGAGAACACCCGGCATAATAGGAGCTTCAGGGAAGTGTCCAACAAAAAAGTGTTCATTAAAAGTCACATTTTTTTGTCCGATAATAACATTATTTTCTAGATCTAAGTGGACAATCCGATCGACCAAAAGAATCGGGTAGCGATGGGGCAGAATTTGAGCGATTTTCTTCGCATCAAGCACAGTAGAATGAGTAATAGTTTCGTTTTCGTTCATTGTATCCTCAGAGATTTACGCAGCTCTTTTGCGATAGCGTGATTGGCTGCATGTCCCGTTTTGATTCCAATCAAATGAACACGAAGCTGCCAGCCAAGAAGAGCGATGTCTCCCATCAAGTCAAGAACTTTATGACGCACCATTTCGTCAGAAAAGCGGACCCCTTCGGGATTGAGCACTCTTTCGCCATCTATCACTACACCATGCTCAAGTGCAGCATTTTTTAAAATCCCTTTTTCAATTAAAGGCGCCACATCTTCATATAATGTGAACGTGCGGCATGGAGCGATCTCCTTCTTAAAAAAACTCGGAGTGATTGTCGAACTAAAATATTGCGCTTTGAGGTAGGGCGACTGCGGATAATGAAGCGTATAACTCACCCGAAACTCGTCTGCCGGAAGCGCAACGACGTGCGTCTCTCCCACCGTAAACGAACAGGGACTCTCTAACCAATAAATATTTTGACCTTTGTCTTGTTCTAAAATGCCCGCCTTTTCAATCAGCTCCACAAAAGGTAAAGAGCTCCCATCAAAGATCGGCATTTCAGGTCCAGAGATCTCGACGATTAAATTATTTACTTTACAAGCAAAAAGAGCCGCCATGAAATGTTCGATGGTTTGCACCGACGCGGAGCCCACGCCAATTTTAGTTGTCCGAATA
>JBGPMV010000010.1:0-18499 GCA_041487155.1 Rhabdochlamydiaceae bacterium | reverse complement strand
TTGCGGTGCTCTCTTTATCTGTTTTGCTGTTTCACTTTTTGCATAAAGCAAGATCAGCGGGATTAAGAGCGGCACGATAATTTCTAGCATCTCTCTAGTTTGGGCAGTATTCGAGAGCTCTCCATTGAAATATTCCAACTCTTTTCGACTTATCATTGTAACAAGTTGGTCAACTAGAGGCATCGCATAAGAATCGGTTTGTCCTCGGATAATTTTTGATAGAGTTTTTTTGGCATTAGAAAATCCATATTTCCGTTCAATGAGCGTAGCAATCCTCTTTTTCTCATAACGTTTTCTGAACGGACCTTTAGCCGCCCGCAGCTTTTTGATGTGCGATTGAATCTGTTCATCTTGCAGAATGTCAGCAAATTTATTGACCCCTCTTATCAATGCATTCGTTGCAATTTTATTATCAATCGTCCCCTTGAATAACCATTGAATGATACTTCCAATTAAAGGCGATCCGACGCATTTGCTAGCGAGTGATTCTGAAAAGCCTGCTGAATCTCCTTGAACATTTTTTGCTATCCCCTGGACGAGCTCACCCAGATCGTAGGGATTGTTCCCTGTTTCCAAAGGCCCGGTTTTAGCGTAGTTATTCAATGTCTCCTGCAGAGATTTAGGAAACATAATGATAGGATCCATACTCGCCGTGAACGCGCCTATTTTTTCAGCAAGGAGCGCAAAGATGAATTGTTCTCGTTTTTGTACATAGCTTAGTTTTGATAGAGCTTGAGTACCTAGCGAAGCTGCCTTCTGTACGACCCATGCAAGCCAGGAGTCACTGTAAGGGACGCAAATCATCTCTTTTAAGTTTTGATAAAATGCTGTGATCTCTTCGGGCTTCAAATCTTGGTTTGAACTCCATTCCCTTCCTACAGAGACCCCGATGAATGGAATCAGCGATGGAACTAAAATATCAAGAAGGTCTTTGGTATAAGCTTCATTCGAAAGGCCAAATCCAAAAATTGCAACCTCTTGCTGTCTCATCGTACTGACAAGCGACTCCACTAGATCCGCTACTTTTGAATCCGATTTACTTTGAAAAACATCTGCCATCTGCTTTTCAGCAGGGCTATACTGAGCCTTAACTAATTGGGCAATCTCTTGTTTTAGGCGATTCTTCGTGTATTCATTTGGCGCAGCATTCAATGCCTTGATTTTTTGTTGGATATCGTCATTTTGCAAGATTTTTGCAAACCCATTAATCGACCTAACAAGCGCATTTGTAGCCAATTTATTATCAATCGTATTCCGGAATAGAACATCAATGATCCCTTTAATCAGAGGCGATTCAGTTGGGAGCATCTTATTTTTGGCAGCTTTTACAAGTTCGCCCGGATCTGACAAGTTTTTGTCTGACGGTTCAAAATGATGGATTTCAATAGCTTTACGAACAATAGAAGGTGTTCCAAGCTCATAGGCGTAGGAGCCCGCAACAGATCCTACAATTTGTTTTGGTACCCAAGAGAGAACCGCACCGGCCGCCCGGAGCGGCACCGCATTCATAACCGTGCCTACGCTAGCTGTCGACACACTACTTGCAGCCGTTCGCCAACTGAAGCCTTCAGGAACCTCTTGACCTGCTGCCTGCATGCCGATCATATTTCCGGCAATCGTACCGCCCAAAGCCATAGCCGCCCCGACCAATGATGATAAGGCGCTAGTCTCTGCCGGAGCTCCGGTTAAAGATGCGCATCGACTGAGAGCATATGTAACTCCCAGCGCAGCAGCAATTGCAGCTCCTTGAACAATCTTGGGTTTATAGCTCGATGTAGGAACCACTTTACTTGCGGCAGCCTTTCCTGCAACGTATGTCATAGCGACAGCACCAAATGCAGGACCATAGGCACCAATCTTTCCCCCGAGAATCTTTGCACCTGCCCCAATCACCAAGCCTCCTATAGCGCTTTTCGAGAATACAGCAACCTTCTCGGCAACTTGATTTGCAATGTATTGCCTTCCCGGCATAAATGGCTCTAACGCATCGACCGCTTTGGAAACTATATTGAACAGCACAAACTTCTTGGCAGCTTTAGTGCCAAAACCTGGTAACCCGCTGACAACTGATGGTGGTATCATAATTTTCTCTTCTTATTATAAAGTTTTATAACTAACATTTTATCAAATTAAAGATTTAAATCACAGCCATAGTTAGTAATAGTTTATATGGTTCATTATCATTGAGTTATAACTCACTCAACAAATCTTCTAGTGCACTCAATATCAATAGCTTACATAACTCTTTGATCTCGCCGCGATTTCTTGCTAGAATATCTCGCTTATGGACATGGACAAAGCCTACAATCCCAAAGAAATCGAAGATAAACTCTCCCAGTTCTGGGAACAGGGCGGATTTTTCAAAGCCGATGCCAAATCTAAAAAAATTCCTTACACAATCGTCATCCCCCCTCCCAACGTTACAGGGGTTCTGCACATGGGCCATGCCCTGGTTGATACCCTTCAAGACATCCTGATTCGATGGAAAAGGATGTGCGGTTTTGAAGCCCTTTGGGTCCCCGGAACCGACCATGCCGGGATCGCCACCCAAACCGTTGTCGAACGGCACCTCATGAAAACCTACGGAAAGCGGAGAAGCGACTACACCCGAGAAGAGTTTTTAGAAGAGGTTTGGAAGTGGAAAAATGAGAGCGAACGGCAGATTTTAGCGCAAATTAAGAAAGTCGGCTGCTCATGCGATTGGAGCCGCCTGGCCTTTACCATGGATGAAACCCGCTCCAAGGCCGTCCGTTTCATGTTTAAAAAGATGTTCGATGAAGGAATGATTTACCGAGGCGATTATCTCGTCAATTGGGACCCTGTTTCTCAGACAGCGCTGGCCGATGACGAGGTCGAATATGAAGACAAAGTCGCCACCCTCTATTACATCCGTTATCCCATTGTCGGATCAGATAGGTATTTGGTCGTCGCAACCGTCCGTCCAGAAACCCTCTTCGGGGATACAGCCGTTGCAGTCTCCCCTCAAGACCATCGATATGAGCCCCTCATCGGAAAACAAATAAAACTCCCCCTGACAGAGCGAATGATTCCCATCATCGGCGACCCCTACGTCGACCCTAAATTTGGCACGGGAGCCGTCAAAATCACACCCGCCCATGACCCGAACGACTATGCGATGGCAGCACGCCATAACCTCGAGCTCATCAACGTCATGACCCCCGATGGACGGCTGAACGCCCATGGAGGCGCCTTAGAAGGCCTCCCCATGGAAGAAGCCAGACGCCGCGTTGTAGAAAAGCTTAAATCACTAGGTCTTTTAGAAAAAACAGAACCCCATCCCCACCGTGTCGGAGTGTCGTATCGGTCTAAAGCCGTGATCGAGCCGTATCTTTCCAAGCAGTGGTTTGTCAAGCTTTCGGCGTTTAAAGACAAGCTGATCGATCTTGTTAAATCCAAAAAAGTCTCCCTCCTCCCCGAATCGTACAATAACACCTATTTTCACTGGATCCACAACCTGCGCGACTGGTGCATTTCAAGGCAGCTTTGGTGGGGCCATCAGATTCCGATCTGGTACTCCAAAGACGATCCCTCCAAGATGATTTGCTATGCAGGGGACGGAGTGCCTCCTGAAGCCGCCCAAAACCCCGATGCCTGGGTTCAAGACCCCGATGTTCTCGATACATGGTTTTCTGCCGGGCTATGGCCGTTTAGCGTCTTCGGCTGGCCAGATATTACACCCGACTTCGAAAAGTTCTTCCCCACATCTGTTCTAGTCACAGGCCACGATATCCTCTTTTTCTGGGTCGCCCGCATGATGATGATGAGCGACTATGCCTTTGAAAAACCTCCGTTTAAAGAAGTCTTCCTCCACGGCCTTATCTATGGAAAATCGTACTGGAGAGTTCTAAAAGATGGCTCGATTGCTTACTTATCCAGCGATGAAAGGCAAAAATACGACCTTGGCGCGCCGCTCCCCTCTGACATCCATAGCCGCTGGGAAAAAATGTCCAAATCTAAAGGCAATATTCTCGATCCGTTAGAAATCATCGACGCCTATGGAGCCGACGCCATGCGCATGGCACTCGCCTCCTCAACAACTGGCGCCCGCCAAATCGATCTCGACCGCAGACGGTTTGAAGAGTTTAAGAACTTTGCCAACAAAGTGTGGAACGGCGCCCGCTTTGTCCTCATGAACTTAACCGAAATCGATCTTTCCACCGGTCTTGATCGCACTCTCCTTTCCCTCGAAGATCGATGGATGCTCTCCCGCCTTAACCGGATTATTGAAGAAGTTCATGGAGCGCTCCTCTCCTTTAGCTTTGATAAAGCAGCCCTGCTTGCCTACGACTTTTTCTGGAAAGAGTTCTGCGCCTACTATGTAGAGCTGACAAAACCGATCCTTTTTGGAAAACGGGGAACGCCTCAAGAAAAAACCAACAAACAAAAAATCCTCCTCACCGTTCTTTGCGGATCGATCCGGCTTCTGCATCCGATGGCTCCTTTCATCACTGAAGAGCTTTTTCAGCTCTTGAAAAAACAGTTCGGATCCAGCCCAATACCCGATGAGCCTTACCTCAAAGAGACGCTCTCTTCCCTTCAATCCCCTGCCTGCGCCGTCGCCCCCTACCCCACCATTGTCCATCCGACCGATTTAGATACCGGCATTGAAGAAGAGTTCGCCTTCGCCGACAGCCTCGTCCATGCCATCCGCAACATCCGCGCCGAAATGCAAATCCCCCCGGGAACTCCCTCCTCCCTCATTATCGTTGCCAAGCAAGAACATCTCACCTTCGCCCAAAAACACGAAGGGATCTTAGCAGCCCTCGTGCGCCTCGACAAAATTGAATACTCCACGACCGATATGCAGCTCCCCTCCTCATCCCATGCCATCGTCGGAGATTTTAAACTGATCCTTCCCCTTCCCCTAGAGCTGAAAGAGAAAGAAAAAGTACGCCTCGTTAAAGAACAAGAAAAACTCATCGCTGAGCAGCACCGCGCAAGAACCCAGCTCGGCAACACCGACTTCGTCGAAAAAGCCCCCTCCCACCTCGTTGAAAAACTCCGCACTGCCGTCACTCAAGCAGAAAAAGAGCTCTTTGAGATTTCTCAAAAGCTTGAAAACTTGTAATTTCTTGTCACTAAATTTGATTTTTGACATCTTAATGGAATGCATCTGCTTGCTTCTGAAAAACTGCTTGAAAAACTCCCGCTTACACCCGGGCACAAGGCTCGTGTTGAAGAGAGTAGAACGGTTATAAAAAACCTCATTACGGGAAAAGACCGCCGCTTAGCGCTCGTCTTCGGCCCCTGCTCCATCCATGATCTTTCGTCCGCGCTTGAATACGCTAGGAGATTTAGAGCGCTAGCAGAAAGCGTCTCTTCCCACTGCTTTTGCGTCATGCGGGTCTATGTTGAAAAACCCCGCACTAGCACGGGATGGAAAGGGCTCGTGTATGATCCTCACTTGGATGGATCCAGCGATCTCCAGACAGGCATTTTTTGGGCTCGTGAGCTTTTTTTGACACTGACAGATTTAGGAATCCCGATTGCGACAGAAATCCTCCATCCTTTGCTTGCTCCTTTTTTTTCAGATCTTGTGAGCTGGGGATTTATTGGAGCCCGCACGTCGGCATCTCAGCCCCATCGAGAAATCGCCTCCTCTTTTCCGTTTGCCGTCGGTTTTAAAAACAGCCCCGATGGCAATATCCAGCAAGCCATTCAGGCGATGGTCTCTGTCCGGCAGCCGCACCGTTTCCCCTCGATCAACCCTCAAGGTATGCTGACCCTGCAAGAAAGCAGCGGCAACCCCTATACCCATGTTGTGCTTCGTGGCTCGTCCGGATCGACGAACTATGATGAAAGAACCCTTGCTGAGACGGCAGAGCATTTGAATTTAAATGGATTTAAGCACCGGATACTCATCGATTGCTCTCATGGCAACAGCCAGAAGCAGTATTTGAAGCAAAGAAGCGTGTTTGAGGCGGTTTTAGAGCAGCACCTGCAGGGAGACTCCCCCCTTCTTGGCATGATGCTGGAAAGTCATCTAGAGGAAGGAGCGCAGTTTTTAACAGAAAGCCCCTCCTCTCTTCAATACGGCGTCTCAGTGACAGATCCTTGTTTAAGCTGGGGCGATACCGAATCTCTTGTTTTAAGAGCCTCGGAACTTCTCTCTTCTTCCAATGTAATCAAATAACGCACTCACTCTAAATTAGTTACAACATATTTTGAAGATTTTTTAAACTCTTTGAATTAAGAATACCAATTCTAATTAACTATTATATTAAATATTAAATTATAATAACTATTATAGGAATAGTTAGATTTAATATGAATATATCCAGAATTATTAACTCTATAGAAACTCAGACCCATTCTTTAAAATCTGCTAAAAAAAAGCCGATCGATACAAACCAAGCTAAAGCGATTAGCGAAATATTAGAGCAATCCCTTTCCGAGCTCGAAAGTAGCTTGGCTGCTCAACCCGAGTTCGACAAAAAAATTGTTGTGAGAGTCCTGACAGACCTCGATCGACAATTAAAAGGCCATGAAATTTTGTCTGTCGAAAAAGTTAGCTCGCTGAGAAAAGAAATTGCCGAGATAAAAAAATCCCTCCATCAAGACTTTAAGCCGGCAGAAGTCAGATTCGTGATTACACTGGATATTGATCACGAAGATCATAACGGTGCAATTGCACGAGGAATTCAAAACTGCATAGAGACAGAGACTGCCTTTATTACAACGTCTACACTTCTTTCCTGCAGCATGATTACTAACAGCCAGGACAGAGAGAAGTATGTAAGGGAAATACAAGAATCTCTCAGCAAGCGAAAAGAGAGCTGGGATATCCTACAACAAGAAGAGATAGGGACCGGAAAACAGTTTCTTGTGCTCATCCCGAAAAAGATGCGGCCCGAGCTGACACTAGCTGAAAAAATCGAGTTGATGGATCTGAATCCAAAAGTATTACGTTCCATTTCGCTGGATCAAGCTCTCGCCGGTCCTCATGACATAATGAAATTCAAATCACTGCAAACACTATTTGCAGCGCACCCCAGGCATACGAAGTTAATTTACCTAAATGGTCATGGTAAGCCGCAAGCTGCGGGCGGATTAAACACCTCTCACTTTAACAAATTTATCCAGCTGATGGAGGCGCAAAACTGCCGTGGGTTGACAATTCTTTCATGCTATGCAGGAGGAGAATCGACCTTAAACTTTTTGCCGGAAAAAGAAGAAAAAAATCGGATTGGCAGCGGCTATGATCATAAGATTTCGTTCCTCGTTTTGATACGGTCTGCAGGTGATTACGTAACATGGGCGGGGTCAGAGGCGGAAATGGACTTGAATGCTCATTTCGATGTCATGGAAACCGCACTGGTAGAAGCCGGCGGGGCGACTGAAAAGAAATTTACCGAAGCAATGATACGGGCCGAAAAAGGCTTTAAAAAGCATGCTCAGAATTTGGTACAGATTTATTTTCCGCAAAGCCCCGAGAGCCCTGGCGGGTTTATGCCCCTCAATGAAGTTGAGGGGAGTTTATCCCTCACTTATACAAAATTAAGAACTCTTGAGCAGGAAAGCCGAAACACCGAGGAAGGGATCGTTATTAAAAAGGCCACAACTCTCAGGCTCTATCCACAAATTTTTGATGTTTCAATGACTATTGAAGGAGCAGCCCCTCCTATTTTATCAGCCACCCCCGGAACCAGCCATCATTACATTCGAAAGTTGAGATTGAGCCAATCAACTTTCAGTGAATTTCTGGATGCCCAACGAAGTTTTTATAAGGAAACCGAATTAAAGTTTTCAAAAGCATTTTTTATTGATCAACTAGACTGCGTCGATGGCTCTTATCAAGGCGTGGTTATTTTGTGTAAACCGCCCGGAGTTGTTGAGTGCTTGTATACAAAAGAAAAAACCTTCGAAAGAATTGTGAAAGATAAAACTCAGTCTATTTCAGACACAGCCTATAGCATGCTCGCTATCAATACGTTATTTGACACAACCCCAAGCCCTGAAGCTGTTAGATTTACCTCAGGAGGACAGGAAAATGAATCGGTTGTGGACAATTTTGTTCTAAGAGGTGAATTCATAAGAAGCGCATCACCTTTCAACCCAAAAGAAATCCCCCAAAAAAGCGATGATGAACTTTTGAAACTCTATAGGAGCCTTGTCCCCGATGAAAAATCGATACTCATTTTCGATTTGATGAAATACAAGCGAAGCGATCTGGTGGAAAAGTTGCTTTTGAATGGAGAGTTAGATCCCAACATGATGTATCTGGGCGGAAAGCCTTTGCTTCATACCGCCATGCAAGATCAAAATGAATCTCTCTTTATGAATTTATTAAAAGCGGGGGCCGATCCGAACTGTCAAGACAGCCAAAACCTAAACAACTCGGCCCTTCACATTGCTTTACGCTCTCAGAATAAAGTTTTTTTAGAAACTCTCCTTGCCGATAAACGAATCAACCCGAATGTTGTAAATGATGAAGGAGTTTCTCTTCTCTGCATGTTTGCATTCATCCCCGGCGCCCTCCATCTCTTATTAAATGCAGGGGCTAATCTCTATCAACTCTGCGGCAAAGACCAAAAGAGCACCATTTTATCGATGGTTTGTAGATATCCTCTTCCTAATGAATTTAGAAAACAGCTTTTAGATACAGGAATCGATCCCAATATGGGCATCCCTCCACCGATCGAATCTGCTGCCCTGCATGGGGATGAAGAGCTGCTGGACATGCTTATAGCGGCTGGCGCAAACCCATTTTTTCCACAAAGAGACGGCCCTGTTGCCATCCATGAGATTGTGTTACGAGCAACGAAAAAGATCATAGATAAACTATTGAATATACAGGGAGCTTATTTTGCAGCAACTGACGCAGTGGGAAAGTCTCTTCTTGATACGGCCATTCAGCGCCATGATTTTGAACTGTCTGAGGAACTTCTGAAACGGGGCGTGCGCTTGGGCAAATGGGGCGACAACTTTCATTCAGACACTTTAAAGCGGATAGAGGCTCTTGATAACTTTGCTTTCATAAAACTCCTTGTTGATTATCATCAGGACACAAGTCCTAATCTCGGTGCGGCTCTTATCAATAGTGCTTTGTACAACAACCCCTTAAGAATCATTCAATACTTTCAAGAGAATGTCATTACAGATCCAAATATCGAGTTCGAGGGAGAGCCTTTTTTCGGAACATTAGCTTCTCAAGCAACCTGGAGCTGGGTTCGATTCAAACCTCTGGTTGAGTTTTTCCTTTCTCTAAAGGTGAATGTAAATATAGATATACGTTTTTACATGGAAAGACAACCGTTGATTGAACAAGTTTTAGATGGGAAAAATAAAGAACTTGCTGAGCTATTAATCAAGAACGGATTGGACAGGGAAATCTACAAAAAAACACTCGAAAAACTCAACCAAAAACCTCCAATGGCTCTTTGGCTAAGCGAAAACGGTTTCATCCTCTAGTCCTTAATCATGATCAAATGAACCCAAAGTTGATGGGTCCATTCTCTGTAGACTGTGCCATCTTGCGTTCGGATTTCTGCGTGGTAGGTCAAAAGACCGCCCTTCTCGCGATATTGCTCATTTAAGATTGAAAAGACTTCCATGCCGCTTCGATCTTCGATGGGGTAAACAAGTTCTTCTTCCGTATGGTTCTTGTAGATGACGTGGAAGATGAGGCGGGGTTTTTCATCTAAGAGTTCAGGAGGAACAGCCCACTGCATAACAATTTTTTGACCAAAGGGTGGATCGGCTTGCCGCGGATCGGGCGTACCAATACGGGTGCTAGCCAAATACTCGACATCGACAGGAACTTGCCTTAACGATAGATAATATTTTTCACATCCTGCTAAAGAAAATAGGCAGAAAAGCAAAGTAAAGATACACTTCTTTGACATGTCATCGTCCGTTGTTTGTATTTTGATTTTAGACGACAAGGCCCTTCTTATCCAGCGCCGAGATATCCCTGTCTGGACTCTCCCCGGCGGAGGGATCGATCCGGGCGAATCTCCTGAAGAGGCCGCCTGTAGGGAAATGGAGGAAGAGACGGGCCTAAAAGTTGAAATCGTCCGCAAAATCGCAGAATACACGCCTATCAATAAACTAGCCCGCCTAACACACTTTTTTGAAGTCAAAAAAATCGAAGGGAAGCTGACAACAGGGAGCGAAACATTTGATCTGAAATTTTATCACCGCTACCAGCTTCCTAAACACTTTCCTGAGTTTCAAAAAGAATGGATCGAAGACGCCTTTCAAAGAGCGCCCGGCGTCCTCTATAAGAAGCTCACCTATGTAACCTACTGGAAGCTTTTTACAACGTTTTTGAAGCATCCCCTGATTGTGTTTCGATTCCTCCTGACGAAGATCGGGATCCATTTAAATTATTGATGCACATATTTTGACGTTTCCTTATATTAAAAAAATAGATGAACTCGGTGGATCCCGGATCGCCGCTAATGAGGAAAAATGAAAAATTACATCGCCATTTTTACTTTCTATCTCGTTTTTTCCTGCAGCGCTCTTTTTACAGAAGAGCCCATGATTGATCTGAGGACTTTTATCAAAGAGCGAACACAACAGTACATATTTTATGGGGCTGAAAAGATTGTTGTGAATACTGCGCCTCGCACGGGAAGCACCCTCATCTACAATGTTCTACGGTTTCTCTTTGAACGAGATAATCCGCAGCCTTTTTCGAACCAGGACGAAAACCTTGTGATCAAGAGGCATGATGCATCTTTATTCGATCCTCGCTATATTTATGTCTCCACAATACGCAATCCTGTAGAGTGCTGCATTTCCAATTATCGCCTTCGTTACAATGAGACAAAATCGTTAGATTCTCATTCTAGTTTGGGTCGATCTATTGACAGTCAGATCGCTCATTATAACTATCTTGATGCGTTACGCAAAAAAGGTCTTCTCTGCCTCATTTTAAGATATGAGGACTTTGTAAATGATTTTGAACCGCTGTTTCGTAACATTGAAAACCATTTTGGCATTGTCATTGATCCTAAAGATCGGGCATTGCTGAAAAAAGCTCTCTCCAAGGAAAATGTGAATCGAAATATTGCCCATATGAGCTCATTTTCAGAATACGATCAGTACAGTAGTTTTCATGGAGCCCATATTGATAAGGGGGAAATTTCAGAGTTAGATCTTATTCAGATCAAAAGAGCCATTTTGGTTCGGTTGTGCCGCAATGCCGACCTTTTCAAAAAGTGGGGATACCCTATTCGGACTGATTCCTACCCTGAGCTCTCTACCTTTCCGAACATCCGACCAGTTTATTGATTTTCGAATGAAGCGGCATCTCAATTGAAAAGATCGTCCAATGCAAGAGTCACATCGGCTGTCCCAAAATACTCTATATTTTTTTTCACTCCATAGGGAGAAATCAGTGTAAGAAACACACTTTTTTTGATCTTTGTTTGTTCGAGGAAAATTTCTTTTTTCTCCCTCAGCGCTTGATCTGTGCTTTTGTCTATGACAAACTCCTTATTGCTGTACTTGATCTCACAGAGATTAATGCAGTTATCTGCTCGGTCGATCAGTAAATCAATTTGAGTTCCTTTTTGATTTTTGTCTGCTCTAAGAGTCCAACCTGAAATATTTGTGATGACGCCTGCAATGCCTAGAGCTTTTTTAATTTCTCGAGCGTGTTTTAGACATAAAACTTCAAATGCATATCCTGCCCATATCTGTCCCTGAGGAGTATTGAACATATTAATCCAAAACTGGTCATTTTGGTTAGATTGCTCCGACCACTTGAGATAGAATAAAGAATATTCGTCAACCAACCTGATTTTGCAATCTTTCTTCTTTTTACCAAAATCACTCATAGGGAGAATGAAACCTGATTGTTCCAGCTCTTCTAGTATCGAGTTCATGGTTCCGCCGGGAGCAATTTTCGTTATTTCAGCGATTTCAGATTTTGTCAGTCCATAGGGGTGTGCAGCGAGAGCCTTTACAATCGCCTCATGCTGACTATGGGAATCAAATAACGAGGCATACAGCTCATCAAATTCATCGACTAGGGGTCCATTAAAACAGAGGTGGCCGATGATTTGAGCTGCCGACTGGCCGTTTTGCACATAGTTCAAATATTTAGGAATACCTCCTATTGCCATATAGATATCGGCAATTGCTTTACGGTTCATGGTCACTCCCTTATGCCTTAAAAACTCTTCCGTCTCTTTTAAGTCAAAAGGGATCAAACGAATTTGTCCGGTAAGTCGGCCATGAAGCCCTCCCTTATTCCGAATGATTTTCTTAATCATCCATGAAGCTGCTGATCCGCAGACAATCAAAACAATGCGGTTGTCCCCTGACATATACCGGTTCCAGAAATGATCGAGATCTTCTAAAAAACCCGAACGACGGCTGGCAAGCCATGGAAGCTCGTCAAAGAAAAGAATGATCCGTCCCGAATCACTTCTTTGCTCTAGAGCTTGTCTAAGGAATGAGAAGGCTTCCTGCCAATCCCTCGGAGGTTTTTTAAGTTTAGACTCAGGAAAAACGCGATTAAACTCTTCAGTGAAGTTTTTAAGCTGTTTCTTAATGCTAGCGCCTTTAACTCCCGTCAAAGCAAAATAGAGGCCTTTCTGTTTAAAAAATTCTCTTATGAGAAATGTTTTTCCTACGCGCCTTCGGCCATAAATGGCTAAGAATTCAGGTTTTCCTGAATTGTAGAGATCGTTTAAAATTTTTACTTCACTCTTTCTTGCAAAAACCGTATCCATAGCTTCCTCATTTTCATAGAGATGTGTCTAATCTAGCAGAATGTGCCAAAAAAAGCAAGATTCTGCTGGATATAGCATATAAATAGCAGAATCTATTAAAAAAAGCAAGATTCTGCTGGATATAGCGTATAAGTAGCAGAATCTATCAAAAAAGGATAGATTCTGCTACTTATACCATTTGTGACGGATCGACGATCTTGTCGAACTCTTTTTCTGAGAGAAGCTTGAGTTTTAAAGCAGCCTCTTTGAGGGAGATGTTTTCCCGGTGGGCCTTTTGGACGATTTTTGCGGTTTTATCATAGCCAATCACGGGTGTGAGCGCGGTGGCCAGCATGAGGGAATGATCCAGCAGCTCTTTGATGCGCCCTTTATTGGCCTTGATGCCGAGGAGGCACTTATCGTGGAAGTTTTTTGCCACATCTGAGAGTAGGCCGATTGATTGAAGGAGGTTGTAAATGATCACGGGCTTGAAAACATTGAGCTCAAAATTGCCCATCGAGCCTGCGATTCCAATGGTTGTATCATTGCCCATGACTTGGACGGCAACCATGGTCATCGATTCGCTTTGGGTGGGGTTGACTTTGCCGGGCATGATCGATGAGCCGGGCTCGTTTTCAGGCAAGGTGAGCTCGCCAAGGCCGGCTCTAGGGCCGGATGCCAGCCAACGAATATCGTTGGCAATCTTCATAAAAGAGCAGGCTATGGTGCGTAGAGCCCCGCTTAAAAAGACAAGGGGATCATTAGAGGAGAGCGCTTCAAATTTATTGGGAGCTGTCACGAAGGGGTATCCTGTGAGCTCTGCGATTTTGGCAGCGACTTTTTTGTCATAGCCTTTAGGAGCGTTGAGACCGGTTCCAACAGCGGTGCCTCCAATGGCAAGTTTTAAGACGGCAGTGAGGGCGGTCTCAAGCATTTCGATTCCGTTTTGGATTTGAGCGGCGTAGCCGGAAAATTCTTGTCCCAATGTGAGGGGCGCTGCATCCATAAGGTGCGTGCGGCCCACTTTGACGATCGACTCAAACTCTTTGGCTTTTTTCTGAAAGCCTTTGAGGAGCAATTTTAAATGAGGGATCAATCGGGCTTTAGCAGCTTGCATGGTTGCGATATGCATCGCTGTAGGAAAAACGTCATTGGAGGATTGCGACATATTCACATCGTCGTTGGGATGGATCGGTTTTTTTGAACCCATTACGCCCTTGGCGATTTCAATGGCCCTATTGGAGATGACTTCATTGACGTTCATGTTTGTTTGCGTGCCCGAGCCTGTCTGCCAGACGACGAGATCAAAATGATCATCGAGCCGGCCTTTGAGGAGCTCATCGCATACTTTTACAATGAGATCCTTTTTTTCTTTGGAAAGAAGTTTTAGGTCGTAGTTGACAAGCGCTGCCGCTTTTTTAACAAGTCCAAGAGCATGGATGAGCTCGATGGGCATCTTTTCCTTGCCGATGGGGAAATTTTCAATTGAGCGCTGCGTCTGCGCTCCCCAGTATTTGTCCGAGGGAACTTCGACCACTCCTAAGCTATCCGTCTCTTTTCGTTTTTGAGCCATAGGCTCTTTATACTAAAAGATGCGAAGGATCGCAAGCAAACCATCACTTTTTACTTAAATCGGCAAGGAGCTTATCACGAGCTCGGTTCTTGCTTGGAGCTATTTTGACTCAGGTTTGGGGGGATCATTTTTTCATTTCCTAAATTTCTTTGCCTTCCAATTATTGCTATGCTGAAAGAAAAAATGCAGAAATAGCATTCAAAAAAGTCAGTTTTAGCTTAAAGTTATAACTTGTTTGCTGTCAGGATCTTATATAATAACATACGAAAACAACCGGTTCTTTTCTGTACCAGACCTAGAAAAGAACCGGTTCTTTTCTTGACTTCATTAGAAAAACTGGGTATTCTTAAGTCATGAAAAGAAAATATTTAAACGACCTAAAAGTGTGGATTGAATTGAGCCAGTGCAAACCGCTAGTGATTAGAGGTGCCCGGCAGGTGGGTAAAACATGGCTCGTACGTCAGTTTGCCAAGTTACAAGGCTTGCACTTAATCGAACTGAACTTCGAAAAGAGGCCGGAGTTTACCTCCCTTTTTGAACCGAATGATCCTAAGCAAATTTTATTGAACTTAGAGGCGGCACTCAGTATTAAGTGCGACCCAAGCCGCTCGCTTCTCTTTCTCGATGAAATTCAAGCAGCACCTGATTTACTGGCCAAATTGAGATGGTTTGCAGAAGATCTGCCAGAGCTGGCCGTGATCGCGGCCGGATCTCTTCTAGAATTTGTCTTAGAAAAGCATACGTTCAGCATGCCGGTGGGACGGATCAATTACATGCATATGGAGCCGTTATCCTTTGAAGAATTTCTCGTAGCAGGCGATAAAGAGCCGCTCTTGAACTTTTTAAGGGCTTTTGAATGGGGTAAAGAGATCCCAAAAGCGATTCATGAGCAGCTGATGGGCTTATTTAAAGAATATATCATTGTTGGAGGAATGCCGGCAGCTGTTTACAGCTGGATCCAGGAACGATCTCTTTCAAAAATCACGCAAATCCAGCATGACCTTGTGGCTACTTATCGAGACGATTTTGGAAAGTACAATGGGCGCATTGATAAAGAGAGACTGGATGAAGTATTACTGGCAATCCCCAGGCTTCTGGGTAAGAAATTCGTCTATAAGGAAGTCAATGAGGAGGCTCAATCAAGCACCATCAAACAGGCATTAGACCTTCTTTGCAAAGCTAGGATTTGCCATCAAGTGATAAGCTCTCATGCTAATGGGCTTCCGCTCGGCGCCGAGTTAGAAGAAAAATTTTTCAAAGTCGTATTTTTAGATGTGGGATTATCTAGCGCAGCGCTTGGACTTTCATTAAACCAACTCTCTTCCATTGAGGAAATTGCCATTATTAATAAGGGAGCTATCGCAGAACAAGTAGCCGGTCAGCTTTTGAGAACGCTGGATGCAAGTTACATTGAGCCGAAGTTATACTACTGGGTACGTCATGAAAAGGGCTCGTCTGCGGAAGTCGATTACGTTATTCAACATGAAATGTCGGTTATCCCGATAGAAGTCAAAGCCGGAAGCACAGGAAGTTTGAAGTCTTTGCATATGTTTATGAATCTAAAAAAACTACCTATAGCGCTCCGGATACACTCTTCAGCGCCTTCTCGAACAAATATTCAAATGAAAGATCCGTTTGGAAATGAAGCAAATTACACCTTGATTTCGATTCCGTTTTATCTTACCTGCCAGTTGCAGCGATTGCTGCGTATTTAGAAGACTTGTTTTGCTTCTTGCAAAATTCTTTGTTTGAGGGCTGGATGGAGAGCATTTTTTGTTACCAAATCGACTTCACAATCAAGAAGCTTTTCTAAATAGTGCTTAACATCAATGAAAACAAATAGTCCTCTTGTGGAATCAAAATCGATTAACACATCGAGATCGCTCTTTGTGGATCCTTTACTCCTTGCTACAGATCCGAAAATAGCAAGCGTTCGAACACCTAGCCGGCATAGCTCTTTTTTGTGCTCGCTTAAGATCTTCTTGGCCTCATGAAGCAACACTAAATCAGCAGCAGGGCGAAGACAAAGGCAAAGAGGGAAAACGACTCGACGATCCCGATGGCTGCAAAGCATTTTCCGATGATGGCGGGTTGTTTTGCAGAGGCTTGGATGCCGGATGCGGCGCACTTGCCGATGAAGACGGAGGAGAAGAGAAGGGCAAAGCCGACGGAGGTGCCGATGCCGATGGCAGAAAGAGGTGTAAGGGTTCCGGCTTGGATGCTGTTTTTCATCATGATCATGAGGATGAACCCGAAGATCGATTGGGTGGCTGCAATGGCAGACATCCCGATGAATTTTCCGTGGTTTTCTTCGACACGGCTCATAACGGCGTGAGAAGCCATGCCGCCGATGCCGCATCCGATCGAGCTTCCGATACAGCCGAGGCCGAGAACAATTGCAGGTCCAATCATTGTGTAGTCCATAGTGCTATCCTTTGAATTTTAGTTTGTGGAGGGGTTTAAACAGCCGTCCGCCGCCATCAAAACAGTAATGATACCATTCGATGAAATTTAGGCGAAGGCCGTGGATGAATCCGCCGCCGAGAGCTAGCATCATGTTGACGCTATGGCCGGCTAAAATCACGATAAAGCCTAAAAATAAGTTAAGATCCGACCCTTCTTGGTTGAAGGTGCTGGCCATGATGGCGCCGGCAAGGCTTAACGCATAGAGGCGCAGATACGAGAGCACGTCGGCAATCACTTGGACGAGGTGGGCGATTTCTCCAAGCCCTTTGAGTCTGTGCTGAATGAATCCAACTATCACGGCAAATCCGATGCCGACATAGAGGAATTGGAGGCCGAGGGCGGATGATATCGGCTTTGAGATCCAGCCCATGAATTCAGGAATGGTCGTCGCATGTAAAATAGAGGGGAAGAAAAAATAGCTGCCGATTAAAAAGGAAATCCAGCCTAATCCGGCGATATTGCGGCGAAAGTAGCGGAGGAAGCCGAAGCTGATGTGAACGATGCCTAAAACGAGGATGAACTCAAGCATGATGTTGCTGAAAAACTCATCGACGATGGGATAAGTCATGATTTTCTTTTTCTGTTCGGAGGCGATCTCTAGCATCTCTTTGCCGGTGGTGGCTTTGGAGATGTTAGGGAATCGTTTGAGCCAAAACTTATAAACGTCGTCTTTGTTTTGCAGATGGTAGTCTGCCTTATGTTCAACGAGATAATGAGTGGGTGAGATTTGCGAGAGGATGTTGGAAGGGGCGAGTTTGAGGCCTAGGTAGGAGCTGGTGACAACTCCCCAAAAAATGGAGGCGGAGGAGAGGATGATAAAAAGCTTGAGAGTTCTCTTTTGGTTTCCGCGCAGATGGGGGAACTTTGCTTTGATGTAGAGGGCGATAATTAAGAAAATGAGTCCGTAGCCTGCATCGCCTACAATGATGGCAAAGAAAAAGGTGAAGAACCATAGAACCCAGCTGGAGGGGTCTTTATCGGTGGTTGCCGGGACGTCATAGATTTTAATGAGGTCTTCGCCGATGAGAGCGCTCCCCTGATTTTCAAGGAACGTGGGGGTGCGGTCTTTGGGGTCTAAAGCAATTTGTTCGGCATGGATGGTCATGCCATCGATGAGGCCGTAAAGCTGCGGGATCTTGTTCTGTGGAACCCATGCTTCAACGAAGAAGAGTGCGTTTTTTAGAGGGTAGAGGACTTCTTTTTTGGCGCTTAGGAGGTTGTAGCTATTGAGTTCTTCAATGAGAGTCTCTTGGAGAAATTCGAGGTAAGCGGTTTGATCTTTTAGTTCATGCTCAAAACGGTAAATTGCGTCGATGACAAAGTCGAGCCGGTTTTGAATCTCTCCTAGAGGCGAGTCGATTCTCATTTCAATCATGCCGGAAGGATAAAGAGTGTCAGGGGCAATCGAAATGAAATAGTCCAGATCGTACTCGGTTCCGACGTAAATCAGCTCGTCGGGGTAGATCGCCTTTTGTCGCCGGGAGGTTTTCATGCAGAAAAACTGCACTTTTCTTTTTCCTTTTCGTTCGATATCGGTGATATCGTCCATGGAAAAATCGCCAAATGGTGCTACGCGTGCTTTTTCTGCTTCTAAAACCCTTCTTTCTTCTTCGAGCTTTTCTAAATCTTCTTTAAGCTCGACAATTCTCTCGGAGAGCTGCATCGCAAGGGTGAGGTCTCCCCCGCCTTGATAAGGCTCTTTTCGGGGAAGTTTTTTGAGGATTTTAATCGCCTGGATGAGGTTCTGAACGGTGACCGGTTTTTCAAGGGC
>JBGPMV010000009.1:0-18841 GCA_041487155.1 Rhabdochlamydiaceae bacterium | reverse complement strand
TCCGTCTTTAAATCCAATGATGACGCGGCCTGGTGGGGTTTGAAAAAATCCGGTCTCAACAACGCCGGGAATGCGTGAGATGAGGTCATGATCTTGCTGGATTAAGCCGGAAGGGGAGAGTTTGATATCGAAGAGGTAGTTAGAATTTTCAGTGATAAAAATAGAGTTGTTGGGAGTGCGGCGAAGCTCGCCTTTATAGCCGAGCCGGTTTAAATGGTGGAGGGTGGCAGCTAGTCCAAACGGGACGATCTCCACGGGCAACGGGCGGGACCCGAGTTTAGAGACAAGCTTTGTTTCATCAATGATAACGATCATTTCCTTACACATGTGAGCCAGTATTTTCTCGCGAAGCAGCGCTCCGCCGGCGCCTTTGATCATCTGTTTTTGCGGGTCGACTTCATCGGCTCCATCGACATAAAGATCGATTGATTGAAGTAAGCTCGGGTCAATGAGGGGAAGTCCTTTTTCCTGAGCCAAGAGATGGGAGGTGTTAGAGCTTGCCACGGTTTGAATTTTGAGCCCCTTCTTATGAAGGTCTCCTAGGGCCTTGATAAAATAGGCGGCCGTTGATCCTGTTCCTAACCCAACGATCATTCCGTCTTTAACAAACGTTGCGGCTTTTTCGGCTGCCGCTTTTTTACACGCTTCCATCATGGCTTTATCTTATAGTAAGAAAACGGCAGTTGTAAAGAACCCTTTACAATGAGTTGCGCGAAATATCTTAGGTGCCTATATTCCAACACACAACCGGAGGAAACATGATAGCACCTATAAGAAAAAGCCCGCTGATGAAAATTATTGTTGATGAAAGCGATAAGACAAAACGGGCGCGCCAAAAGCTCAAAGCCAAACTTGATGGTACAGATAAGAAGGTGACGGATGCCGCACTCAAAAATAGTTCTCAAGAGATCGCTGGATGGATCGAAAGGCACTCTTCTGAACGAATTTCTGTAGAAAAAGACATTTCTCTCTTCGATCAAAATCAGAATTCAGCCAAAATGAGTCGCAGTGTTAAAAAATTAGCTGAACAACTAGCGATGGAATTAAAAAGATGAACGTCATTGACTGCCTGGAAGAGCGGGGGCTTATAGAAGCTACCACAAGCGAGGATTTGAGAGCGATCTGCGAAAAGCCGATTAAGCTGTATATTGGATTTGATCCGACGGCCGACTCTCTTCATTTGGGGAGCCTCGTGGGCATTATGGTTTTAAAATGGTTTGAAAAATGCGGCCATACCCCTGTGGTTATTTTGGGAGGGGCGACGGGACGGATCGGCGATCCCTCGGGTAAAAGCACTGAGAGGGTTTTATTGGACGCCGAGACGATTGAAAAAAACATCGCGCGGATTCGAAGGCACTTTGACCTAATTCTTACCAAACCTACTGTTCTGAATAACGATTCTTGGTTTGCAAAATTTTCATTCATCGACTTTTTAAGAGATATCGGCAAACATTTCCGCGTCAATATCATGCTGGCAAAAGAGAGCGTAAAATCGCGCCTGCAATCCGACGAGGGGATTTCATTTACAGAATTCAGCTATCAACTTTTGCAAGCATACGATTTTTACCATCTGTTTCAACAGGGCGTGATTCTAGAGGGCGGAGGTAGCGATCAGTGGGGTAATATTACGGCAGGAACCGAACTGGTGCGCAAGCTGCTGGGGCAAACAGCCTACGGTTTAACATATCCGCTTCTGACCCGCAGCGATGGTAAGAAATTTGGGAAGACGGAAGGGGGCGCCATTTGGCTGGCGGCTGATCGTACATCTCCTTACGATCTTTACCAGTACCTCTATCGGATGCCCGATGCAGATGTTATCAAGTTAATGCGCATGTTAACGCTCATGGAGATGGAAGAGATCCGTACATGGGAAAGAGCGCTTGAAGAGCCGACTTATGTGCCTAATAGCGCGCAGAAAAGGCTGGCAGAAGAACTCACGCAGCTTCTGCATGGTCCCGAGGGACTTGGCAAGGCTCTGCGTGCAACGGAAGCTGCAGCGCCGGGGCATCAAACAGAGCTGAGTCCTGATGTGTTCCGTCAAATGATGAAAGATCTTCCGTTTGTTCAGCTTTCTAAAAGCGAGGTGCTCGATAAAAAGTACACCGATATCGCCGTTCAAAGCGGGCTGGTGGTCAGTAAGGGAGAGGCAGCAAGGTTGATCACAGGCGGCGGTGCCTACCTGAATAATGAGCGTGTCGAAGACCCAGGTTTGCGGTTTAACGACTCTCATTTGATCGGCGGCGAGTTCATCCTTTTAGCAGCGGGAAAGAAGAAAAAAATCCTTCTTTTTGTCGTTGCATAATATTTTTTTTCAAAAAACACTTGCCTGAAAATCAACAGGATACAACAATGGGGCACAAGGCAGCCACCCCTCTAGGGGGAGCTTCCATAGATAAACAGAGTGGAGAAAGATATGGCAACGATCACCAAAAAAGAACTGGTTGTAAAAATTTCACAAGCGCAAGGCATTCATCCCAATGAAGTACGCAACGTCATCCAAGCATTTCTCGATGAAATGACAGATTGCCTATCTAAAGGGGATCGTTTAGAGTTCCGTGATTTTGGAGTTTTTGAGATTGTAGAACGTAAACAAAAAATCGGACGCAATCCGAAAAATGCATCGGTCGCGATCGTCATCCCTGCCCGTCCGGCGGTTAAATTTACTCCCGGCAAGAAAATGAAAAAGGTGATTGAGAAGCAGCCTCTTCCTACTAAGGTTGTTTAATAATTCATTGTGACACAGACGATATTAGCTCAGGGCAAGCAAACGGAAGAGATCGACCACTATCTTTTCCTTTTGCAGGATTTAGTCTGGAAGATTCTTCAAGATGCCGATGAAGCCGCTTCGCTAAAGAAGCGATTTGGCCAGCTCTTCAAGCAAGGGTATCCTGAAGGCCTTCAGCTTCCCAAAGCGTATTTAGCACTCATTTCACACTTATTGCACTTAAATCCGCTTCCGATCCAGCCCCAGCAGTTTCCCAATGGAACAGCTCTACTCGATACACAAGGATGGTGCGAGTCCAGGGAAATCCCCGAACCGATAGAGCTAGCTCAGCTCGGTGTTTTATGGATGATTTTAGGAGTCCGCCTTAAATCGGAAGTTTTGCAACGTGCCGGACTCAAAATCGCGATTTGGCAGATCCATCTTTTAGATGGCGCAGGAAGTCCCCACCTCTCTCTATGGTCTCGCGCAAGCTCTTTCCGCTCTTCAACCCTTGCCCTTTGGAACCATGCATTATTCACTCTCGCTTATCGACTGACAGGGGAGACCGGTTTTCATCGTCTTTCTGAAATCGCCCGCGAAGAGGCGTGGGATCCCCATGCTTTTCAGGTCCAGCTTTTAGTGCTCGTTCCTTCAACCCTTGCACCCTCCATCCTAAATGTTTTCCATCCGTTTGCAGAAGAAATCACCGTCGGCATCATGAAGTTTGCAAGTGCGGAGATGAGCTTTATCGCTCATTTAAGTGGATGGAACTCAGGCCTCTTTTCGTTTCATAAAAAAGGGGTGGCCATCGTGAACGCAGGGCCGCAAGTAGGGGAAGGCGACGACTTAAGCCGTTTTGGCATCTGCCGCACATGGGGCATCAAACACCGCCCTTTTCAAGAAATTACTTGGGAGAAAACGGCGTACCATTGCCGTCTGAAAGGATGGACACAGCTGCAGGCTCTGCCCCTCTGGCTCCAGTTGGATGCGCGGGTTCAGGCAGGACAGCTCTTTTTGGAAGCGGCTCTCCAAGAAAAAGCCGTCGCAGAGCCGCTAAGCATGGCCTTCTTTTTGAAATGCGATAAACTCCTATTAGGAGGAAAACAGCTTCTTGAAGCAGGCTCTTTAGAAGGCTATGAAGGGAGAGCATTGACGCTTGAGCTGCAAGGACCTTCAGACAAAATTGCGATCCACCCTGATCCATCCCTTAAAATGAAAGTGACACCTTTAGCAGGAGGCGAGCACTTTTGGGGCGCCCATTTTCTGGTCAGCTTCCCATTTGATACCTCCGTGTTTAAAGCCGAAGTAAAGTAAAAACTTTAATGGATTGTAACAAACGATTTCATCAGGTATAATGGGGGCCATTTCGAGTCGATAGGAGAAAAGATTTGAATTTTCCAAAAATTCTTTTATTCGGGTCTTTGGCCCTCTTTGTTGTGATTGGCGCATCAGCCGGTTTTAAGAAATTTGCGGCTTTGCCCAAAGTCACTCAAGAAAAAGCAGTCGTGAAAGCCGTAAAACCTTTAACGGTCTCCAAACCTGCAATGCAGGAGACAGGAGACATCTCGATGGTCAACCGGATCGAAGAGCTATTTTCAACAGGGGATAAAAAGCTTCCGATTGTCGAAACTCTCTCCTATGAAAGCACCGTTCCTTGGCTGAAAGGCCGTCCGGCGTGGATCGGCGATTATGCCTCGTATTATGGAACCTCTCGCCACTTCATTGCCCGCAGTCTGAATGGAAAAGCCGATTATTTTACGCAGAAAGTCTCTCCGGGTAAACTCTTCAATGTCTTTAAAAAAGACAAAAATTTTCAATTCTACCTTTTGGTCGACCTTTCACGCTGCAAGATGGCTTTTTATTACATCGATTTAGATGCCAACGAGCGGGTTCTTCTTAAAACCTACCGGATCGGGGTGGGGAAAAAAGCCGACGCTCCTTCGGGAAGTTTAACTCCAGTGGGCAGGTACCAGCTGGGAGATAAAATTGCTGTTTATAAACCGGGCATCATGGGGCTTTTTCACGACAAAGAAGTTGAACTGATCAAAGTGTTCGGAACGCGCTGGCTTCCCCTTGGAAAAGAATTAGGAAAAGAGACACCGCCTGTCAAAGGCCTTGGAATCCATGGCGCTCCTTGGGATTTTAATAAGAAAAGCAACCGATGGGTTGAAATGAGACAGGCAGCTCTCGGTTTTGAGAGCGATGGATGCATTCGAATGACGTTTGAGGACATGGAAGAGCTGTTTTCAATTGTCATCACAAAACCCACCGTCGTCGATATTGTCCGAAATTTTAAAGAGGCTCACCTTCCCGGAGTGGAAGTGGTGACTCCCAAACCATAAGGTCGTATGAACCCATCTCGATATTTTAAAACTCCGCTTTTCGCGTCTTTTTCCGCATCTTCTGAAGCCACTTCTTGGTCTACTTATTCAAGTATGCCCTGCGAAGTGCCTTCAAAACCTGCGAAAAAATACATCAAAAATCAAAATTTTAGAATATCGGGATAGGTTCATGCTCCAACACGAGAAAAAAATCTACGAATACGAAGAGACCATCGCTAAGTTTAAAAAGCAGCATCAAGAAAATCCGCTGCTCTCAGAAGCTGAGCTCAACAAACTCGAAAAAAAGCTGAATGAGCTGAAGAAAAAGGTCTATTCGAATCTTTCTCCGTGGGAGCGCGTCGGCATCTGCCGCCATCCGGCAAGGCCTAAAACCATCGACTACATCAAAAACCTCTGCGAAGAGTTTAATGAAATCAGCGGAGATCGCCTCTATCGAGACGACCCGGCGATCATCTGCGGTTTTGCCAAGATCGGCGGCGTGAAATTCATGCTGATCGGCCAAGAAAAAGGGAACGACACAGAAACGCGTCTTAAGAGAAATTTTGGAATGCCCCATCCCGAAGGATACCGCAAAGCGATGCGCTGCATGAGAATGGCCGCAAAATTTAATTTACCGGTTCTTTGCTTAATTGACACTCCCGGCGCTTACCCGGGCCTGGCTGCAGAAGAGCGGGGTCAAGGCTGGGCGATTGCTCAAAACCTTTTTGAAATGGCGCGCCTCCCAACTCCGATTATTATCGTGCTGATTGGAGAAGGGTGTTCTGGCGGCGCTCTTGGAATCGGAGTCGGCGACTCGATAGGAATGCTCGAGCACGGCTACTATTCAGTGATTTCGCCTGAAGGCTGCGCCTCCATCCTCTGGAAAGATGCTTCTAAAAGCGAAACGGCTGCCTCCGCACTTAAGATGCATGCCGAAAATTTAATTGAGCTTCAAGTCATCGATGAAATCATCAAAGAGCCATTAGGCGGCGCGCACCACGACCCTGCCATCGTCTATGCCAATGTAAAAAAATACGTACTCGATCAGTGGAACGGCCTCAAAGCCATCCCGATCGATATGCTCGTTGAACAGCGGTATCAAAAATTCCGCCACCTTGGACAGACCCAGGGTGAGACGGGGAGGGATATAAAAGATGCTGAATAATGCGTATCGATTCTAGTTACGTTCGATCTTTTTTTAGTAAAGCAGTGGTCGTTTCATGCCTTGCGCAGCGGGAAAAGATTGCTGTAGTTGTAGCGCTTACATTGGGATATTTAGCGGGATTCTATCTAGCAGAGTATCGCCTGACCCAGCGTTTTCCCAAAGCAAGAAAACATGACGCTGAAAAATTTGTTGTCCCAAGATTGACGGCTCAAATATTAGATGTTTCTAGGCCTATGCAAAATTGGAAAAATTTCGAGCCAAACGAACAAAACGACAATCTTCTTGAATTTGGAGAGCGTTTCGTTCAGATCTTTTCTTATCTTCCTCCGCGAGACAAAATCACTTGCTCGCGTGTATGCGTACTATGGCATAGGTATGCAAACAATGAAAGTTTATGGCAGGTGCCAGAAGAGGCGTTTGGTAAAGAACGATGGGGCAAGATTTTCAAAAACATTCCAATTCCACCTCTACCACATCAGGCCTATTATGATTTCTATCAAATCACACACACTTCAGGATATGTTCCAGGAACTTGTTTACTGACACCTATTCTTGAATCAATTCATGGCCGAACTTTCACTTCCAATGAATTTATTGAATATGTCAAAGCTTTTCACCCGGATTATAAAGGGAGGGTGCGTTGGGTCGGACCTGACTGGGGTTTCATCCATTTCTTGAATAGAAAATGGACAATTGCCGAAAAATTCCCTTTAATTTCTCCACATTGGACTCTTCTCCTCTGTTTATCCGATGACTTAAGTTGCCATATTACGGCTGAAAACGAATACCCTCCTCAAATCAAACTTGAAAAATATTTTCCTGGCTTTGAACTGCCCAATTTCCTAGATACAATCATTGCACTTTTTATGGTTTCCAACCGGTTCGAAAATCAAGGAGCAAGAATTGACTGTCAGGAAACTGTACAACTACAAGATCCCCCCTTTCTCTATGGTCTGAAAATTACTGTGAGAAAAAACAATCTTATATTCGACATTAGACAAGTTATTGGCCGCACCTGCTGGGTACACGCGATCCAGCGCAGATATTTTTTACAACCCCAGACTATATAAAAAACATTTGATAGAGTTTTACAACTCTCCCGGTAGCTTTAAACTCTCCGGCTCGCTAAAATGGGGCTATGATTCTTTTATTTAAAGCGGCCCTCAGGAACAGCAGGCATCTGTCACTTCTTTTGATCAGTTTTTTAACGCTGATTTTTTTGACGATTGCAAATTTTCTGGAAGTTTCCGCCCTCGGCGTTTTAATTAATTCAGATACACTCTCACAGCTGATGTCGGGTAAACCCATCTCTTCACCTGCACTTGAGATGGTAGGAAAAAGCAGTGATAAAAATCCTTTACAGTGGGTCATCGGGAAATTTCAGGGGATGCTCGGGAATGTCTCCAGCTTTAAAGTCATGATTGCCATTTTGGTGAGCGTGGCGCTGTTTAAAGCCGTTTCACTGTTTTGGAGCAGGTTCATGACGCAGCTGATGGCGATCCGCGTCAGTCGAGATCTTCGTTTGCAATATTTTGAGCATATTCAAGCGCTTCCAATGAGCTTTTATCAAAAACATAATATCGGGAGTTTGTCCTCAAGAGTTGTAGGGGATGCAGGGCAGATCGCGATGTCGATTAACTCAGCGCTCACCAATTATCTTCACACCCCTTTTACGATTCTTTTAACACTAATTGCCTGCTTTTTTAGCTCCTGGCAGCTCTCCATGGTAATCTTCTTCGGAATTCCAATGATCGTTCTTCCCATTATTACATTGGCCAAACGGGTCAAACGGGTCTCTCGGCAGCTCCAATCAAACCAAGAAAAATTTGCATCCGTACTAATCGACTTTTTAGCGGGGATACAGACCGTTAAAATATTTGCTATGGAGTCGTTCTCGTTTAAAAAGTACAAAGAGCAGAACGATCGGATGGCGGTCCTCGAAGGAAAAACAGCCAAGTATGGCCTTTTGACAAGACCTATTTTACACTTGATGACAACGCTCTGTTTAGCCGGCGTTGTTTTATACGGCCTTCTTTCTCTAAAATTAACCGTGTCGCAGCTGATTGTGTTCTGCGGATTTTTGCAAATGTCGTATGAGACGATTAAGAAATTCGGAGATGAAAACTCCAATATCCAACGCGGTGTGGTTGCAGCAGAGAGGATGTTTGAAGTTCTCAACTTAAAGCCGGAAATTGAAGATCATCCCAACGCGATCCAGCTGTCTGGATTTAAAGACCGGATCGAGTTTGAAAATGTCTGGTTCAAGTATCAGGGAGACTGGGTTCTAAAAGATGTCTCTTTCACTGTGAAAAAAGGGGAGACGATTGCCCTTGTCGGTCCGACAGGATCAGGCAAGTCGACCATCGTTCAGCTCTTGCCCCGTCTTTATGAAGTGCAAAAAGGGGAGATCCGCATTGATGGCAAGCCGGTCGATGCCTACACACAGCGCTCGATCCGAGAGCAAATCGGTTTTGTGTCTCAAAAGCCGTTTCTCTTCTCTGACACCATTGCTGCCAACATTGCGTTTGGACGGAACTTTTCAAGAGACGAAATCCATGAAGCTTCCCGCAAAGCCCATGCGGATGAATTTATTATCCGCCAGCCTAAGTCGTATGACTCAATGGTTGCAGAAGCCGGACAAAACCTCTCCGGCGGCCAGCAACAGCGCCTGGCAATTGCCCGGGCCCTAGTTAAGAATGCTCCTATTTTGGTTTTAGATGAGGCGACCTCCTCTCTCGATGCCATCAGTGAAAATAAGATCCGCTTAGCCATCGCAGAGCTCCGTGGACAAATCACCCAGATTATTATTGCCCATCGCCTGGGTACCATTGAGCATGCAGACCGCATCATCTTCCTGGACCGCGGTGAGAAAATTGCCGAAGGAACCAAAGACGAGCTCTTAATAAGCTGCGAGCCGTTCCGCCAGATGTGGGAAATCCTGCACCGCTCTGAGAAGAAGGCAGAAGTTTTAGAGACGGTTTAATTTTGCAAGCGCTTCTTTGAGATCTTTATTGTCGGGCTTGTCCAGCGATCCGCTTTTTTTCATCCAATCGATATAGTCCCGAGGAACCTCTGCGAGGAGCCGGCCTTGGTATTTCCCAAAAGGCATGCGGTTTAGGTCCATGGGCTGGTTTAAAAGCTCTAGGACATTTTCAATGGGAAGGTCATCGATCATCACAGAAAAGATCTGATGGAGGATGATCACATCGTCTAGAGCGCGGTGGGCCTGGTTGGCTGCAAAACCATAAACTTCACGCAGTGTTTGCAGGGCATGGCTTGGAAGGTCGGGCCGGTATTTACGAGCCCATTTGAGGGTGTCGAGATATCTCCAAGAAGGAAGCGTCAGGCCGGATCTTGCCGATTCTGCTTCCAAGATCGGTTTGTCAAATCGATCGTTATTATGGGCAATCAACACACAGTCTTCACCGCAGAACTCGATGAACTGTGCTCCCACGGCAGCAAAATTAGGCGAGGAGGAAACCATGTCATCGGTAATGTGGGTAATGGCGGTTGATTCAGCGGGAATAGGACATTCTGGATTCACCAATTGCACAAAGGTTTTATCCCGGACAGGATCATAGGCGGCAATCTCAATAATGCGGTCCTTGTCGGTTCTTATTCCGGTGGTTTCAGTATCGTAATAAATGGGTCTTAGTGGCATGATATCCATCATCATAACAGCAGGTCTTTCTTGCAACGTCTATTTTTAGCAGCCGCGCTTTTTTGCCTTCCTCTTCAAGGATATCTTAGAACTGAATCTGTCACTGCATTTTTTTCACCCGAAGATCATTTAGAAAAACAGCTGATTGATAAGATCGAAAAAGAACATCGAAGCATCCGCGTTTGCATTTACACATTGACCCATCGCGATATCATCGCCGCGCTGATCGCGGCAAAAAAGAGGGGAGTCGATGTCGAAGTTCTCGTGGACAAATTTTCCGTCAAAGCCCGCAGCCCTCTTTATAAACTGGTAGGGGCTTCGATCCCCGTCTTTGTTTGGGATCCGAATCTGGGAAGAAAAAAGAAGACGCGCCGTCCACTGATGCATAACAAATTTTGTGTTTTTGGAGATAGCACAGTATGGACCGGCTCTTTTAATTTTACCTATGATGCGTCTCAAATCCATCAAGAGAATGCTTTACTCATTCAGGATGAAGCGCTGGCCCATGCCTATCTAAATCAGTTTAATACCATCAAAATGCGCTCTTGCATGCCTTTAACTTCCTACGTTGCATCCCCTCCGCGCAAACGCGCTCGTTGATATTTAAATAGACAATGGCGTTATTATTAGTATATTGTGTTTTTAAAAAGTAATTCTAGGAAAAGTTTATGGAACTCTTAGATCTCAAGGTCGATGTTGTATTTAAAGATTTTTTTGGCGATAAAAGCAGTAAATTTATTTTAGAAAACTTTATCAATACTGTTCTGGAATTCAAAGGAAACGATCAGATCAAAATCGAGGAGTTTCTAGATCCTCGAAAAATGCGCGTCGAAGTGGGAAAGCCCACAACGTTTGTTGACCTCTCTGTCAAAACAAAAAGTGGAGAGAGATACATCATCGAAATGCAGACGTATAACCATGAAGGATTTGATAAAAGACTTCTGTATTATCTTGGCAAAGACTACACCGAACAGATTGATTATGACTCAGATGAACTCAAAAAGAAAAAAAATATCACCTGGCGAGATCTTCCCAAGGTCCATGTGATAGCAGTGGTTGATTTTCATCGGAGCGAAAAAGAAGGGAATGGGATTTTAAATGACATGAAAGTCGTCGAAACCTATCGCTTCAGTCCTTCCGTCTCTTCATCCAATAATCATCTCTTTGACCTGTGGAAGGCAACCATTATCGACCTCAAGAAGTTTCCTGACAAACCTCTTTCTAAACTGAGAACGGGGAAAGACAAATGGCTCTACTTACTTAAAAACTCTTCTCTCATCGCTGAAAAAGAAGCGGACGTATTAAAGAAAGACCCTGTCTTTGGCCAGGCTCTTGAAAGACTAGAAAGGCTTTCATCCGATCCTAAAACCAGAAAGGCGTATGAAAACAGCATTAATGAGCAGAGAGATCATGAAGCCATTCTATCAGCGAGTCTTGAACAAGGTCGTAAAGAGGGTCTTGAGGAGGGTATTGAGAAGGGGCGTAAAGAAGGGTGTAAAGAGGGTCTTGAGATGGGGCGGGAAACGGGACGCAAAGAAGAGAAAATCGAAATTGCAAAAGCTCTTCTTAAACAACTATTAAGCCTAGGGCAAATTGCCAAGGTGACGGGTCTTTCAATTCAAGAGATCAAATCTCTCAAATCGAAATGAACATAGAAGCATCCGTGTTTGTATTTACACGCTGACCCATATTCTTCCAATTACGGAGGGCATAATGCGCAATAAGTTTTTAGATCCGAAGAACGATCAAGAGCTGCTCAACTATGACCAAGCAGAGAAATATGAAGGCGCTTACCGAGCTTCCATGGATCAGAAATTCGATGAAGGAAAGATAGAAGGAAAAATGGAAGCAGCTCATTATATCGCCTGCAACATGCTTGCTGAAGGAATGGATTTCCAACGCGTCCAGATGTTTACAGGCCTTACACTTCCAGAAATCGACTCTCTCATCAAAAATCTCAAATCGACCTCTACTTAAAAGTTCTTCAAATTCATAGGGGAAACAGGTTGAACTAACTGAGGTGCGGTATAATCTTTTTTAAGTTGTAAATAATTTTGTTGCAATGGCAACTCCCACAGCGGGAATTGCCTCGCAAACGCGCTCGTTGACTCTATTCTTATCAAAGGCATATAATTTCCCCCATGAAAGGTAAATATTTTAAAAGTCTTGTAGTGGTGCTTATTTTAACGCTTGCCGGGTGTTACCGGCTTGCTCCGGGAGAAGATGAGATTTCGACGGTGCCTGTGACCAATAACCCGCATGCGATGCCGGGTCCGATGAACACTAGCCCGATGCCGTCATCGTTTTAATGGATTTTTTAACCCGGATAGCATAAAGACAATTATGATGGATAAAAAACCGATCGAGTACCATTTTTTCAAGTCCGACCCCCAGGCTGTGATTAAAAAGCTGGGGAAAGATAGGCTTTTGCGCTCTTTAAAAGAGATGCTGCTGATCCGTAATTTTGAGATCCGAGCAGAATCTGCTTATCTCCAAGGAAAAATCGGGGGATTTTTTCATTCCTACATGGGGCAGGAGGCAATCCAGACCGCAGCTGTTGATATCATGGGAAAAGAGCAGTGGTGGGTAACAACGTATCGGTGCCATGCACTCGCGCTTTTACTGGGCGCAACTCCGAATGAACTGATGGCAGAACTTTTTGGGAGAGCCACGGGCAATGCTAAGGGGCGCGGAGGCTCGATGCACTTTTATACCGACCGTCTTCTGGGAGGCTTTGGAATTGTCGCAGGACAAGTGCCGATTGCAACAGGGGCTGCGTTTACCATGAAGTACCTGAAGAAAAAAGGGGTTGCCGTTTGCTTTTTGGGAGATGGTGCAGTTGCTCAAGGATCGGTGCATGAATCGCTCAATATCGCATCCCTTTGGGACCTTCCCTGCATTTACGTGATCGAAAATAATCAGTGGGGCATGGGAACTTCTGTTGAACGGGCAATTGCAGCGCAGCCGATCGCAGAAAAACAAGCCGTCTCATACGACATGAAATCGTACACCTTCGATGGGATGGATTTTTTCAACTGCTATGCCGGTTTTTCCCACGTCTTTGAAGAAGTTGTATCGACTTCAAGACCTGTTTTAATTGAAGTGGTTACGGAGCGTTTTCGGGGCCACTCGATTTCAGATCCCGCCCTTTATCGTACTAAAGATTCCCTGAATAAATGCATGGAACGAGATCCGATTCTCCTGCTGTTAAATGCGCTCAAAAAAGAGAAGATGATCACCGACGAAGAGTTTGAAGCGCTCGATAAAGAGCAAAAAAATCTTGCGATTGAATCCCTTAAATTTGCCGATGAAAGCCCCTGGCCGGACCCGATTACTTTGGGAGAGGATGTGTTTGCGCCATGACAACTCAACTGATTGAAATGCGAGAAGCCTTAAGACAAGCCCTCGATGAAGAAATGACAAGAGATGCGCGCGTCTTCATCATAGGAGAAGAAGTCGCTGAATATAACGGTGCTTATAAAGTAACGAAGGGGATGCTCGATAAATGGGGCCCTGAGCGTGTCATCGATACGCCGATTGCAGAAGAAGGATTTGCAGGGCTAGCCATTGGCGCTGCGATGACAGGCCTGCGCCCGGTTGTCGAGTTCATGAGCTTTAACTTCTCGTTTGTCGCAGCCGATCAAATCATCTCGAATGCCGCTAAAATGCACTACATGTCGGGAAACCGGTTTTCTGTTCCGGTTGTCTTTAGGGGCCCCAACGGCGCTGCAGCGCAAGTCTCCTCTCAGCACTCCCACTGCGTAGAAGCGATCTATGGAAATCTTCCCGGCCTGATTATCATCGCGCCGAGCAACCCCTACGATGCCAAAGGGCTCTTAAAATCTGCCATCCGGTGCAATAATCCAGTGCTCTTTTTAGAAAATGAGCTTTCCTATAACGACAAGATGGAGATTCCTACCAAAGAGTATTTGGTTCCGATCGGTAAAGCTAACGTCGTCACAGAAGGGGAGCATTTAACACTTGTGGCCCATGGACGGATGGTTCTTGTATGCAAAAAAGCAGTCGATGAACTGAAGACGCGGGGGATCGATATTGAGCTGATCGATCTTCGAACCGTAAAACCATTAGATATCACCACCGTTGCAAACTCTGTCCGCAAAACCCATCATGCGGTTCTTGTCGAAGAGGGACACTATTTTACAGGGATTTGCGCAGAAGTCGGGTTTGAGATTCAAGAACATTGTTTTGATTTTCTTGACGCGCCGATTAGACGTGTGACACAATGTGAAACACCAATGCCTTATTCCAAAGCCCTAGAAAAAGAGACCCTGCCGACGGTTCAGCGAATTATAGATGCTATTTTGGAGACTTTATGCCTTTTACCTTGACCATGCCCAAACTCTCTCCGACGATGGAAGAAGGTACCATTGCAAAATGGAGAAAAAAAGAAGGCGATTTTGTAAAAGCCGGCGATGTTCTTTTTGAAGTGGCCACCGACAAAGCAACGGTAGAGCATGCCGCTTTAGACAGCGGATATCTGCGTAAAATTCTTGTTCAAGACGGCGGATCGGCCATTGTCAATCAAGCCGTTGCGATTTTCACAGAAAAAAAAGATGAAAGCATCGAAGGATACAAGCCTGAAGGGGCAGTTCCTGAGGTTGTAAAGAAAGCAGCTCCTAAAAAAGAAGAAGCGTCCGCTGCAAAAGCCGCGGCTCCTATCGCAGGAGCACTTGCTCAGCCCGCTTTCACTCCTGAGCCTCCGCTTAAAAATTACCATTTTACTCAAAAGACCGCGGCTTTAGAAGCCCATCTGCCGGCTTCTCCGCTTGCTAAAAAACTTGCAAAAGAAAAGGGGATCGATTTGACAACAGTTAAAGGAACCGGACCCGGCCACCGAATCGTCAGCCGCGATATCGACCAAGGCCAACCAGACTTGCCCGTCACATTCGGACGGCATGAAGCGCCCGCAGTTGCTCCCGGGACATTTGAGGAAGAGGCGCTCACGCCGATGCGCAAAACGATTGCAGCAAGGCTGCAAGCTTCTAAAACGTATATTCCTCACTTTTACACAACCATGGTAGTGCGAGCTGAAAAGCTTTTAGATCTGCGCGAGCAGCTTAAAGCGCTTGGACTGCGTGTCTCTGTTAACGATCTTATTGTTCGTGCAGCGGCCCTTTCTCTACGGGAGCATCCTGAAATTAACAGCGGCTTTGATAGCGAGCAGCAAAAAATTATCCGGTACAAAACCATCGATATTTCCATTGCAGTGACGATCCCTGACGGACTCATCACGCCGATTGTGCGTCATGCCGACTACAAAAACGTCGGAGAGATTTCTCAAGAAGTCAAAATGCTGGCCCACAAATCCAAAGAAGGAAAACTTTCCCGCGAAGAATATATCGGCGGCTCGTTTACCATCTCTAACTTAGGAATGTACGGCGTTTCTGATTTCGTTGCAGTGATCAACCCTCCTCAAGCGGCTATTTTGGCTGTCGGAGCGATCTTAGATCAGCCTGTTGTTCAAGACGGTGTGGTAGTCCCCGGAAAAACAATGGCGCTCACACTATCCGGCGATCATCGCGTGATTGACGGAGTTGCAGCCTCACTATTTCTTAAGACTCTCAAACGATTCTTAGAGCAGCCCGCCGGCCTTCTACTATGAAGAAGGCAGTGAAACTCTGCTTGACCGTTTGTATCGCTGCCCTCTGCCTCATCTTTTATCGAAAGATGGTTCGCGCAAAAGAAGCGCTGGCCTCTTATCTGAAACATGAAACAAATGCGGGCCTTATTCAGAACGATCGGTTTTTGAAGAAGGTGGAAGCACCTCTGCCTGTTTGGATGCAAGAGCAGCTTGAGGAAGATTTTAACCCTTTTTTAAAAGCAGGCATTTCTAAAAAGCAGGTCGATGCCACCTTTGCTGCCATCCGGAAAAACCTGCCCGACCCTCTTTATATTCGCTACCGCATCATTAATAATACCCTTTATCGTTATTTTCCTGAGGGAGAGCTAATTTCGCTTGAGGATAACGGTGTTGAAAGAACCTTCAAAACGTTGCTCCATTTTTTTCGTTTGCAAGACTGTGATTTTATCGTCTCTTACCAAGATGGAGTTCCGGCTCCCGGCCAGCCCGCCGAATTTTACCACACGGATGATAAAAGTTTTCAAGCGCCCTTGCTGGTATTTGCAAGGATAGACGGAGCACCGCATACCATCCTGATTCCGGACTATCGATCGATTTCAGAGTGGTGGGCAAAAGATGTTAAAACGGTTCGCAGTCATATAAGCTCAAAACCCTGGCATCAGAAAAAAGAGATGGCCTTCTGGAGAGGCGGATTAACAAGAAATATCAGGTACATTGCGACGCAAATCGGATTAAAACATAGCGCTCTTTTCGATATCAAGTTTGTGGGTAAAGAGTTAGGAGAAGAACTAAAAGAAGTCGTGGCAGGTTTTGCAACACTAGATGAGTTCATGGATTATAAATATCTCCCCACTTTTGATGGCGTCATCTGCGCCTATCCAGCCTTTCAGTGGAGGCTTCTTTCCAACTCCGTGACGCTCAAACAAGAATCGAATGAGATCCAGTGGTTTTTCCGTGCAGTGAAGCCGTATGAGCATTACATCCCGATCAAAAACGATTTGAGCGATTTTCATGATCAAATCTTATGGGCAAAAGCCCATGATGAAGAGTGCCGGCACATCTCAGAGCGAGCGATGGAGTTTGCTCAAAACAACCTCATGATGGAAGATCATTATCTCTATCTCTACCATGTCCTCAAGAAATACGCTTCTTTACAGCGAAGTGAGTTCGAGGACGAAACCAAGGCAGATCATCGGTGGGTCAACATCCAAAAGCGGAGAGCGTTTAAGAGAAAGGTCCAGAAAGAGGGCCGCATTGGGGAATACAATGCCTGGCTGAGCCCTTTTGCTACAACCAGCGCTTGCGTTGGAAGTAGAGGACGGCTAGGACGACCAGCATGAGGGTGGCTCCGATGATATACAAGAACGCTAGGGGATGGGTCTCAAAGGGGAGCTGGACGTTCATTCCATAAAGGCTTGCGATCATCGTCGGAATGTTGAACAAGATGGTCAGCGCTGTCAGGAGTTTGATCGTTTTGTGCAGGTTATTGGTGAAAATAATCTGGTAGGAGTCTCTGAGCGACCGAATACTTTTCAAGCTGATGCTGCAGAGGTCTTCTGACTGGCGGACGGCGTTTAATAAATCGTCTAGCAGCTCATGGTCTTTTTCATAGAGGCTGGTGTATTTTCCGGATGTGATGGCTTCCAAAACGCTTCTGAGCGGGAGCAGAGACGACATATATTGGTTCAAAATCTCTTCGTTTTTTGTCAGCGCAGTAATATCATCGCTATCTACCGAGATGATTTCTTTTTCCTGCCGCAGAACGTTATTGCGGACTCTTCGAATATGGATGTTAAACTCTTGAGTGATCTTCAGCAGCATCGAAATAAGAAGTTTGGACTTTTGGAGTGTGGAGAGCTTATTTCTTTGGAGGATGAAATTCCGGACAAGATGGCACGGCTGAGGAGCAATTGTCGCAATATAATGCGGCGCTAAAATAATCGTCAGGGTCGAGGTATAAAGTCCTGTTTCGTATTCAGTGGGATGGCGTGTAAAAATAAGCACGGTTCCTTGGATTTTTTCAACACGAGGCACTTCGTACTTATCCAAGCAGTCTTGCAAATCGGACACTTCCAGGCCTATTTTCTGGGCCACCAGTGTTATGTCGTCGCTGGTTGCCTCCTCGACATGTATCCAGCACCCTTCCCGCACATCCGGGATGAGCTGGAACTCTTCATCGCGCACGGTCTTATAGTAATACTGGATCATACTTTGATCTATGAACGGACGCCGGCATTGTTATCAAGAAAATATTGGAATTTCTAATGTAATGAGGAAAGCTCGTGAAATTTGGCTTCTAGCTCTCTGAGCTTGGCGGCGATTTTTTGGATGTTTTTGAGATAGATTTGGTCGCGCTGGTGTTCGGCAAGGGGGATGACGGGGTAGCCGCGCGAGACAAGGAAAGTCATAGTGGATCAAGCCGCTACAGCTTTGAACCAAAAGCCTTCTTCTTAAGACTGTTTTTTGCAAATTATTGGACAGAATAAAAATGACACAATAATATGTGGAAACAGAAAAAAAATTAAGGAGTAGACATGTTACGTAACTACACCATGAGTAGTTTTCCCAATGGCTGGTATGCCGTATGCTCGCTAGAAGACCTACGAAAACAAAAAGTATTCCCCATCAAATCCCTTGGAAGGGATATGGTAGCATTCCAAACGGAATCGGGGGCAATTAGTGTGCTTGATGCTCATTGTCCGCATCAAGGCGCTCATCTTGGACATGGAGGAATAGTTAAGGGGGAAACGATCGTATGTCCTTTCCATAAATGGGGCTTCGATGGATCAGGCAAATGCCAAAATATACCCTATTCAAAGTGTGCGCTGCCCAGGGGAAAAAAAGCCCAGGTGCATGCTTATCCGACTATTGAACGCCTGGGAATGGTGGTGATCTATTATAGCGAGGATTATTCTGCTCCAACATGGGAGATCCCTCAATTCTCGGACGACTTGCAGGGTAATTGGACGAAGATCGATTACTCCGAGATGATAATAAAGACCCATATTCAGGAACTTGCTGAAAATGGGATTGATACACCGCATTTTGAACCCGTGCATAGGTCTGAAGAAAACAGCATCGAACTAGATGAAGACCAGCCCTTTGGACCACAATTGAGATTTGCCCTTAATTTGGTCTATCCTGGCGGTGGAATAGGGAGATTTGGTAAAAGAGTCCCTGTCCATGTTGAGTGGAGATTTAATGGCCTCAGCATTCTCGACAATTATGTCACTCTACGAGACTATCCTATGCAGCTCCGCCAATATTTCTTCTTTACTCCACTTGATGAAGAAAGAGTGCGCCTTCAAATGGGTTTATGCATAAATGAAGACAAGATAAAACTTCCAAATTTCCTCCGTTATTTTGTAATTAAACTTATTGAGAAGGG
>JBGPMV010000008.1:0-19545 GCA_041487155.1 Rhabdochlamydiaceae bacterium | reverse complement strand
ATTTTTTAGATTTTGTTATTTATATTTGCTAAGTTACTTTATATAAATGCGGCTACAAATTACAATAAAGCCTTTAAAAAAAGTAGAATGCACATGTCATCACAAATAGAAAAAAAACTGTCAATCAAACCTCTCGGAAACCGCGTCGTGGCCCAGCGCCTCGAACAAGAAGAAACTTTAAAGGGCGGCATCATCCTCCCCGATTCAGCTAAGAAAAAACAAGAATCTGCCAAAGTTGTGGCAGTCGGCCCCGGCACAACGACAGATGAAGGAAAACTCCTTCCGATGCCCGTCAGCGTAGGCGACATCATTCTAATGGATAAATATGCAGGACAAGAAGTCACGATCGATGATGAAGATTACGTGATCGTGAAAGCTGATGATATTGTTGCAATTGTAAACTAATTTTAGGAGTAAAATAGAATGGCACCGAAAGATATTAAGTTCAGAGAAGAAGCAAGACAAAAAATATTCCAAGGCGTGAAGACACTGGCAGCCGCTGTCAAAGTCACCCTCGGACCTAAAGGCCGAAATGTCGTCATCGACAAAAAATATGGCCCTCCTCATATCACAAAAGACGGTGTCACCGTTGCAAAAGAGATTGAGCTCGAAGATAAGCACGAAAACATGGGCGCTCAGATGGTCAAAGAAGTGGCCAGCAAAACCGCCGACAAAGCCGGAGACGGAACTACAACTGCAACACTGCTTGCCGAAGCGATCTACAGCGAAGGCCTGCGCAATGTGACTGCCGGAGCAAACCCGATTGAAGTCAAGCGCGGCGTTGAAAAAGCGGTTAAAACCATCACCGAAGAAATCAAAAAAATCAGCAAGCCGATCCAAAACAAAACAGAGATCGCGCAAGTTGCGACTATCTCTGCCAACGGCGACACTGAAATCGGCGAAATCATTGCCAACGCCATGGAGCGCGTCGGTAAAGACGGGACTATCACGGTTGAAGAAGGAAAAGGGTTTGAGACAACTCTCGACGTCGTTGAAGGAATGAACTTCGACCGCGGATACCTTTCAGCCTACTTTGCCACCAACGCTGAATCGCAAGAAGCGATTCTTGAAGATGCGTTTGTTCTCATCTACGAGAAGAAAATCGGCGGAATGAAAGAGTTCCTCCCCGTTCTTCAAGCAGCTGCAGAAACCGGCAAACCCCTTCTCATCATCGCAGAAGACATCGAAGGCGAAGCGTTAGCTACCCTCGTCGTCAACAAGATCCGCGGCGGACTGAAAGTCTGCGCCGTTAAAGCCCCTGGCTTTGGCGATCGCAGAAAAGCGATTTTAGAAGATATCGCCATCTTAACCGGCGGTAAATTCATCAGCGAAGAACTCGGATTTAAACTCGAGAACACCACGCTTGATATGCTAGGCCGTGTTAAAAAAGCCGTCATCAAAAAAGAGGACACAACACTCGTTGAAGGCGCCGGCAAAAAAACAGACATCCAAGACCGCATCGGCCAGATCCGCAATGAAATCGAGAAAAGCACCTCGGATTACGACAAAGAAAAGCTCCAAGAACGCCTTGCAAAACTTGCAGGCGGCGTAGGAATCATCCGCGTCGGAGCACCGACTGAAGTCGAAATGAAAGAGAAAAAAGACCGCGTCGACGACGCAGTTCACGCCACAAAAGCAGCCGTTGAAGAAGGAATTCTTCCCGGCGGCGGCGTCGCTCTCATCCGCTGCCTCCCTGCCCTTGAGAAACTCGCAGCAACTCTTACCGGCGACATGAAAGTCGGCGTTGAGATCATCATGAAAGCCCTCCTCTGGCCCCTGCGCCAAATCGCAGAGAACGCCGGAAAAGAAGGCTCCATCATCGTTCAAAAAGTCTCCAGCATGGATACTTATGAAGGATGGGATGCGCAAGGCGATGAGTTCTGCAACCTCGTCAAGAAAGGGATTGTAGACCCCACGAAAGTGGTTCGCCTCACCATCGAGCTTTCAGCTTCCATTGCTTCACTCCTTCTGACAACAGAAGCGATTATCACAGAAGAAGAAGATGAAAAACCAGCCATGTCACCCGGCATGGGCGGAATGGGCGGCGGAGATTATTAATCTCTGCTCCCCAAAAAGGCACCTTCATCCAGAAGGTGCCTTTTTTATTACTTCCAATTAAAATAATCATTTGATATACATCCAAGTATGAGAAAGCTCATCAAAGGAACTCTCGGCGTCGTTCTTCTCTGCATCATCGGAGGCGTGATTTTCTTATTCCTTCTCTGGTCCAGACTTCCCGACATGATTGCCTCCAAACTCTCCAAAAGACTGCAAGTCGGCGTAGAAATTGGCGACATGAGCCTCTCCCCGAACTCCATCGGAGTCCAGCGGTTTACGATCGACAACCCTCCCCGCTATAAACTCCCCAAAGCGTTTTCAGCACAGAAAATCGATATTGAAGCACCGCTGACCCGCTACATTAAAAATGACATCGTCATCGAACAAATTCTCGTCAGCGACGTGTACATCGGCCTTGAGTTTGAATCGATCAAATCAACCAAAGGAAACTGGAGCACCATTTTAGCAAATGCGGAGAGTGCCCAAGAAGAAAGCTCCAAGACCGCTTCAGAAAAAACCGTCTTCATTAAACGGCTCCTTCTCACCAACATCCAAGTCGACCTCTATTATCAAAACGAAAGCAAAGTCAGAAAACTCAAAACCATCCCCCAAATCGAACTCACCAACATCAGCAGCAAGGGCGGCAATATCTCGGATCAGATTATGAACTCAGCTCTCGGCCAGGCCGTGAAAGAAGTCTTCGTCCAAGAAAACCTCAAAGACATCTTCGACAAGCTCCTTCAAGTCCCCGGCAACCCCCTCAATGAATACCTCGGCCCCTTGAAAAACTTCCTCAATGCAGCGCCGCGTGAAACCGAAGAAACGCTTGCCAAAGCTCTTTAAACTTCTTATATTGTGTACATGTACCACGCCTATGCAGCCCTAGAGCTCAAAGCAAAGCTTGCCCCGTTTGACTACACCCCTCCATCCTTTAGCCCCACAGATGTAGAAATCAACATCGAGTGTTGCGGACTGTGCTACAGCGACGTCCATTTAATCGATGACGACTGGAAAATCTCCAAATACCCCCTCGTCCCCGGCCATGAGATTATCGGAACCATCACAAAAGCAGGACCCCAGGTCAAAGACCTCAAACTAGGAGATCGCGTTGGAGTCGGCTGGCAGTGCGGCGCGTGTCTCACCTGTGAAAATTGCCTCAGCAATAATGAAACCTCCTGCCCCTCAAAAATCCGGACCTGTGTCGACCGCTATGGAGGCTTTGCAGATAAGATCGCCGTCGACTATCGCTTTGCTTACCCGATACCCACCTCCCTATCCTCAGCAGAAGCCGCTCCCCTCCTCTGTGCAGGGATCACCGTCTACACCCCTTTTAGGCTCTACTCCGTCCAAGCCCCCCAATCGGTCGCCATTATCGGCATCGGAGGCCTAGGACACCTCGCCCTGCAGTTTGCAAAAGCATTTGGATGCGACGTGACAGCCCTTTCGACATCTCCTGAAAAAGAGCAAGAAGCCCGCCGGTTTGGCGCCCACCACTTCCTCTCCCTCCCGGACATCAAACCCGGCATGCCCGCTCGCTTTGATTTTATCCTCTCCACCGCCCACGGCGACCTCGACTGGGCCTCGATCCTCCCCCTCCTAAAACCCAATGGAAAGCTCTGCCTCGTCGGCCTCCCACCTTCCGAGCTTAAAATCCCCGCCCGCCTCCTCGTCTCCGGTAACAAATCGATTTGCGGCAGCGGAACCGGCAGCCGGCTCCATATGCGGGAAATGCTCCAGTTTGCCGCTGACCACCAGATCCGCGCCCAAGTCGAAACCCTCCCGCTATCCCAGGTCAATGAAGCCATTGACCGTCTCAAGCACAACCAGGCCCGCTACCGCCTTGTGCTATGTAAACCACAGATTATCAATTAGATAACGCCAACAGCACACTTTTATAACAAATACTTTAGTCTTATTAAAGTATTTGTTATAATAGTGCTAGTTTATAATTTAAAAAGGAATCACTTATATGTCAGTATCATCCCCGGTTTTTTCAACAGGCAATCTAAGTTCTAGCGATCTTCTTAATTGCAGGTCTGTCTGTCGAGATTGGCTGCAAGTTGTATCAGCAGTCATTCCATTTAGGATTAACGACATAGTTAAAAATATCTTCATGGATCTGTTGACCTTATCGACCAACACCCCGCATCTTACTGATATAGTGGAGGTCAATTTATCGCAGCTTGCCGAAACAAGTTATCAAAACATCGTAGACGGACTCCGCCTTATCCAGATTAACTTAGATGCGATAAAGAAAAACCTTAAATTGCCAGATATAAATAACTCTCTGCAGTTAGTCCTCCAATTGGCCCCAGGGAAGTATAGTACCGACCTTTATAATAAGATCCTTCTGGTAGCATGCAAGAAAGCCTCTCCTGAAATAATCCGCATGCTTTATCAAAATAATTGTTTTCACATGGGCGGTCATGAATTTGCCCTTGAGTATGCACGCCAAGAGAGTGATCCTAAAATAGTCCGCACGCTTCTGGAACAACCTACAGAGTGGCTCTATCCTTTCCCTAGAGGGGAAACTTATTCTCAGTTTTGCGCGGGGTTGACGATTAGAGAGGCATACGTGAAGGGTCGTCTTGATTTAATGCTCATGTTTTTGGAAAGCGGACTCATGTCAGACGATACTCGTTTTCCTCCTGATCGTACCATTGAAGAAGTTCGTGGATGGACCGTACAAATTGCAGCGAAAAAAAATGATCATGAAACAGTTACCAAGCTTTTAAAATCCGGTCCCACTTCATATTCCTCGCGTAAAGACACCTTACGGATTGCAGCCCGTCAAGGTAGTCTTGAAATGATCAAGACGATTCATAGAAATGGGTCTTCTTCATTGACAGAGACTATTTTTGTCTACTATTTTATGATGATCGTGCTTGCAAATACATTCATCTCTATGATGAGTCCCACCAGGAAGAAAAACTAAATAGTTCGTCTTAAAATTGGGTTAAAGCCCAGCCGGTAGTCTTCAGATTCACCTGTTTCGACCAAAGCCGAAATGACCTGCAGAAGTGTGTCACTTATATTCAGGACAGAAGGCTGTCCGGGTATAAAAAGTGGGTTTTTATTCAGATACCAGACTAGTCCTGACTCTTCATGATTTTGATAGAATAGATATTGTACTTCATTGAAATCTTCATTTTTTTCAACAAGGTTAATGCATACGAAAGGGCAACCCCAGTCATCGAGACCTCGATAAATAGGTAAATCCACAGTAAGAGGATTCAGACTATAGATACTCCAAAATTTGTCATCGTTTGAGACTTTATCTTTGCACGCCTGTTGTACAGGAAAAAACTTGATCGGGAAGGAATTGAAGTTCTCCGGGCCGCCTAAAAGTTCCACAATATTCGGATCTATGTTTGAAAAGAGACTCTGAACCTCTTGTGGTATTTCCCCTCCCAGATATTCTTTAGTTATCGGCTTTGGGGTCTCGGGCTCTTGAGTTGAAGGTTTAGTGCTTGAAAAAAACCGTCTGCATAGGGCACGGGCTGTCAAACCCAGAACGAAATAACCTAATGCCTGAAGAGCGATTTTAGCAATCGTTGAACTCGGTACATGCCGATGAATAAAATGGCGTATTTTTGAAAAGGAAACTTGTGAAATCATCTACTCTCTATAGTTTAATGCATCTATTATAGATCGAAATCTAGATTGTTTAAAGAATTAAAAGAATAATTTACTTACTCTCAATCAATGACTTAGGAGAAAAGCTCAAACTAATTACTCGTTTGCCAATTGATAAACGACGTCTCTATCCCCATTGCGCACCTGAACTTTGCCTTCTTCTTTCAAAAGACCCGAAATAAGTTTTTGTAGTTCATCTCTCTTTGGGACAAGCTTTTCATTCTGCACAGAACATTCAATCCGTATAAAGTTCTGATGTATGTTCCAACCGTCCTTCTCTAGGAAGAAGAGAATTTTATTTTTTGGACGGTAGTCAACAGCCATTTCTACTTGAACATAATTAATTCTGACGAAAGGTTGGCCCCATTTATCTATTCCTCGATAGACACAAGACTCTTTTATTTCATTCGTTTGTTGGAGTATAGCATTCCGGTGGTTCCCAGGATCTCTATAGCTTTCTTGGGAGTTCGTTAATGGTTCAGGCCAAGAAAGAATTGGCAATTTCTCAAATGCTTCTTTTCCGCCGAAGATATCATAAACTTGTGCCAAAGATGCCTCGTGCTTCGAAAAGCAAGCCTGAACCTCTTGTGGTACAGGGGGTGTCCAAAAAAATGTTCCCTTTGGTGGTGAACCCGCAAGCTCGGGATTTTCATCGTTGTCCCAATCCCAATAATACAACTGGCCGCTTTGCAAGGTAGAGCCCCGTTGACCCTCTGGGGTGTTTTTGCCCGCTTCAGGGATTCCTACTGGGCCTGGAGGCAAAGATTCTGATTGTTTAGAATTGAGAGGGTTGACTCTTAACGGTATTTCGCTGTCAGATCTTTGAAGACCTGGTGCGGGCATTTGTCCATCGCCCCCTGGAGGAATCCCTCCGCTGTCTTCAGGTTTTTTAAGACCTCCTGTGCCCGGAGGCAAAGATTCTGGCTGTTTAGAATTGAGAGGATTGATTCTTAACGGTATTTCGCCGTCAGATCTTTGAAGACCTGGTGCAGGCGGGGTCCCACCGCCCCGTGGAGGAGTCCCTCCGCCGACTTCAGGCTTTTTAAAACCTCCTGTGCGCGGAGGCAAAGGATTAGGTTGGACAGGGCGTGTCCATCTTCTGTAGGTAATTAGAGCCAGGGCCAAAGCGCCCAAGACTCCAAGAGCAATCTTAGTAACTTTCTGATCGGGTGCATGTTGCTTGAAAAATTCCGCCGCTGCAGAAAATGAAATCTTTGAGACCATGGGTATCACCTCTTTTTTGGGTCGATATTGTAAACATTTGATTCATTATAAAAAAGAATAAATTTCATTCCCTAAACAGAGCTGAGACTTGTTTGTAGACAGCATCTGTATGATTAACGATGCGCTTTAGGAGTTCGTAGTCCGGATGCAAAGCAGAAAACTCTTCATTGTGGAGATACCATTTGATCTTTCCTCCTTCATTGACGCCATAGATAACCGTGAATAAGACGGGAGCCTTAGGCGTATTTCGCTCTGCAAAATTAATCCTGATAAAGGGACAGTTCCAGCCATCTCTTCCTACGGCAATGGCCGGGCTTGGAGAGTTGTTATTCATCCGTATAATGGTCTCTTTTTTGACCCGCAAAAGAGGTTTGCCTCTATTTGGATTACAGGAGGTTGGCAGTCTCGGAAGTTTATCGACGGCTTCCTGTCCGCCAAAAAATGCAAGAATCTCTGGATCGAAGCAGGCTGTAGGAATTTGATCATTGGTTGGCTGGTTCTCCTGTCGATTAAGTGATGTTGCCCTAATAGCTCTAGGCGATAGAATCACTTGAGTTTGCGGCGCTGTTGAATCTGAAACTTTAATAGACATACGACTCCCAAAAAAGGACATTTTAGAGAATATGACCTATTTTGAACATCCTATTTGCTTTCAAGATTCTATATGTCTGACTATTAACAACTTGGTCGGCTAGTTTGCTTTTAAAATATATTTTATAATTAAAATATATTATATTGAACTATACAGGGTAATAACTTAGAGGTCGCCTTATGGCTGGAAAACTCCCGACAACGGACAAAGAGTGGAAAAAGAAGCTCAAGCCGGAGCAGTACCGTGTGCTGCGGGAAAAGGCGACGGAAAAGGCTTTTTCGGGTGAGTACTGGGATAGTACCGAGGACGGCATTTATGTCTGCGCTGGATGCGGAGCGCCGCTGTTCAGCTCGGAGGCAAAGTTCAAGTCAGGGACCGGATGGCCCAGTTTCAGTGAGCCGATCTCTCCTGAGGCTGTCGATTACGAAGAGGATGTCGGTTTTTTCACAAAGCGGACCGAGGTCAAATGCCATCATTGCGGTGGGCATTTGGGCCACCTGTTCAATGATGGCCCAAAACCCAGCCGTAAGCGGTATTGTCTCAACTCTATTGCGCTAAAACTAAAGAAAAACTAATCGCAAGCTCCGAGAGTACATGCATCGTAACTTTCGCCCGAAGGCTTTTTCACTTTGCAGGAAATCTCGATTTGGTACGCAGGGAGTTGCGTCCCACTTGTTGCGAGTTGCTGATCTTTAGAATTATTCGTTTGTATACGCTCGTAATAGATGTTGGAGGGCATGTTTTGATCGGGAGACTTTTCTTCCGTTCTCAAGACAGCCACTTGCGACTCGCTTATGATTGTAAAATAACGGTATCCATGACTATGGGCTACTTGAGCTGCCCTCTGAAGGGCGTGCTGTTGAGCTGCGTTATGAGAAACTCCTTTATCTTCTACAACAATCACTCCGAAGCGGTTTTTGCTGATGGAATAATTGGTAGTGTATTGATTCATATCTTTAGGATTTGAATCATGGCATCCGCTGCAAAGCAGCGCTAAAACACATGCGATTGTAAATCTGTTCATAACCGCATAATAATAAATTTCTAAATTAAGACAAGTATTTTTTTTAAACTACTGTTGTGAGCAAGTTGACGGCGCCTGATTTGAAATCATAATACCCTCCGACAACATCGATCTGTTTTGCATGGATCAGCTTGGCAAGAGTGGGGGTTTTCTTAAGCTGATCAACAACGTAGAGGACATTGTCTTTGACGGTATTTTCGATGAGGGATCCTTCTTGCGTGCGAGCCAGTTCTAGTGAGGGTGTGATGAGCGAGGCGACAGACTCGATGTCTTGGGTTTGCCCGTTGATTACGGCTTGGATCGCTCCGCAGTTTTCATGTCCTAGAACGAGGATGATGGACGATTTTAAATAGATGGCGGAATATTCAATGCTGTCGAGTTCAACAGCGCCGGCGACGTTGCCGGCAACACGCACTACAAAGAGATCGCCGATGCCTTGATCAAAAATCAGCTCGGGCGCAACGCGAGAGTCGGAACAGCCGAGGATGATGGCAAAGGGGTTTTGTCCGTTTGCAGCGCAAATGCGTGCTTCCTTACCCCGGTTAGGATGCAAGAGCTTTTCTTGGCTGTACCGTCGGTTGCCTTCCATGAGCTGTTGTAAAGCTTGTGTTGGATCCATGACCCAATAGCATAGCAGGAAGCGATTAAATTTTCTACGACAAGTAATTAATTTAATTGTGCTGTGTTACAAGCTTGACGGCGCCGGATTTGAAATCATAATACCCTCCGACGATGTCGAGCTTTTTTTCTTGGATCAGCTTGGCAAGAGCGGGGCTTTTTTTGAGCTGATCAATGACGTGGAGGACATTGTCTTTGATGGTATTTTCTAGGAGGGATCCTTTCTGCGTTCGAGCGAGGTCTAAGGAAGGCTTAATTAATGAGGCGACAGCTTCAATATCTTGGGTTTGTCCATTGATCACGGCTTGGATCGCTCCGCAGTTTTCATGACCTAAAACCAGGATGATGGACGCTTTTAAGTAGATGGTCGAATATTCAAGGCTATCGAGTTCAACGGGAGCGACGACATTGCCTGCAACGCGGACAACAAATAAGTCTCCGATGCCCTGATCGAAAATCAGTTCAGGAGAGACGCGGGAGTCGGAGCAGCCGAGGATGGCGGCAAAGGGAGTTTGCCCGGTGGAAGAGCTAATACGGGCTTCTTTACTCTGATTAGGATGTACAAGCACTTCTTGGCTATAGCGGCGGTTGCCTTCCATGAGCTGCTTCAAAGCTTGGGCGGGGTTCATCTCATCGGCATGTACGGCTAGGCTACAGCTTAAAAAAACAATCAGAAATGTTCTAAAGAGCATTAAAAACTCCATGCTAGTTCTAGAGATACTATATGAGACTGATACATCGAACCGAACTCCCCTTGATAGGCAACGGTTGTGCAAGGATACCGATGCTTATGCGGCTGGAAAGTAAGCTCCAGCTCGGCTACGCCTAAGTTCTGAGGCGTGGTGAGGGTTTCGACTGTGAACGAGCCGGGAGCTCCAACTAGGAACGCGTTGACTCTGCCGACTTTGAAAGGTTTTTTGTTAACATAGCTTATTTTCTCTTCCATCGTAAAGTTCCAGCTGTCATAGCGGATCGTTTCATAGAATCGAAGACCGGTTTCTGAGCGGAGGAATGACGAATAGTGGCTCTTCTGCCCTGCATTAAACGGACCATCTCCATGTTCTTTATAACTCCCCTGCCAGTTGCTGATCCAGTCGAACATGACAAACGGCTCGGCTGTAAACTTGCGATCATAAAAGTTGTAGTCATATCCTGCTTCAAAGTGTGGAGCCAGCTGCCAGCCATTCACCCGGGACTTGGACTCAAATTCAAAACCGGTCATGTTGATTTTTCTAAGGTTATTAATCTGAAAAAATCCCGTCATGATCGCCGTATCAAAATACCACCGTGTATTATCCCACATCGAATACAGGAACAGATACTCTTGATTGATGCGGATGCGGCCGGCATCTTGCTTCTCATGGATGTACGTATAGGTAAAAGCCGCGCCGGTTCCCACGCGATTATGACGGCTTGTCTTTCCATCAAAGCCTAAAATCATACCGCCTGTTGTGGGGTTAAACGCAGGGGTTTGATGCTGTTTCTTCTGGTATGCGAGGGCTCCGAGCATGGTTCCCCAGAGCTCATACCGATATTCTTTAGGAGGAGGCGGGGGCTCGTCTCTTTTTAGGGTGGAGCTCCAGGCTAAGAGCTCATGAGTTGGGACGTCAAAGGTCGATGCAAATTGGAGATTTTGTCTGCGTGATTGAGAGGAAGCCGACTGCAGAGCTTGTCTTCTAATATTCCTTGCACCTCGAGAGTGGTTAGAGAGAAGCGTGTCGAGGAAAAACATGTTATTGTCCGCGGTAAAAATAGAGAAGGCGTTTCGTGTGGGGGCTGAGCTCTCTAGCGCCTGATTAAGGGTTCCATCAAGAATGGAAGGAATAAAGTAAAAGACTCGATCGGGAGCGTTTTGATTGATGTACTTGGCAAAGTCAAGGTTATTTCCGCTGAGGCCCTGCAAGGCACGAGCCGGAAACTGTGGAATAATGAGCATTGCAACGCTATTGATTATTCCGTTTGAGAGCCCGATGTTTAAGGGAATGACTTGTCCTGTGGGTGATACAAGCGCTGCGTAGGCAGCACTGGAATTAAAGTTCTGACCCCCGATAAGCCCTTGTCCAAAATCATTGATGGCAACGGTGTTGATAATCCCGAATGGTATTCCGAGGGGTAGTGGCTTTACAACACCTGAGGGCGACACGAGTGCGGCGTAGGCAGGACCGAAGAAGGGAGGACTGTCCTGGCCCCCGATAAGGCCTAAGGAAGAGCTATTGATTGCAACGCTATTGATCTGGCCGGAAGAAGAGATTCCAGGCAGCGTTAATGGCATCACAACTCCTGAGGGCGACACGAGTGCGGCGTAAGCAGGACCTAAGGAAGAAGGACTGTCCTGACCCCCGATGAGACCATAGCCTAAGTCATTAATCGCAACGCTATTGATGACACCGGAAGAAGGAGTGATTTCTGGTAAGAATAGCGGCATCACGGCCCCTGCTGGCGACACGAGTGCTGCATATGCAGGGCCGTTGCCGACAGCATTGTCCTCACCTCCGATAAGACTCTGGCCGAAGCTATTCATCGCAACGCTGTTGATCGCTCCGGTAGAAGGAGAAATTCCGGGCAGGGTTAATTTGTTTACAGCGCCTGACGGCGACACCAGCGCAGCGTAGGCTTCACCCCCGATGAGTCCATGGGAGGAGCTATTCATCGCAACGCTATAGATCTGAAGGGAAAAAGAACTTCCAGGCAGGGTCAATGGCGTAACGACGCCTGCAGGCGATACCAGCGCAGCATATGGTTTTAAAAGAGTAAAATCAACTCCCCCGATGAGACCATGGGACGAGCTGTTCATCGCTACGCTATTAATCTGGCTAGAAGAAGGAGAAATTCCAGGCAGGGTTAATTTGGTTACAGCGCCTGACGGCGATACAAGCGCGGCATAGGCAGGGAACGGGGCGCTATTGTCCTGACCCCCGATGAGGCTTACACGAGCGCTATTAATCGCAACGCTATTGATCTGGCCGGAAGAAGAGATTCCAGGCAGAGGCGTTAATGATGACACGGTGTCTGGGGATGATACGAGGGCGGCGTAGGCAGGGCCGCTGGTACTAGGACTGACCTCACCCCCGATAATGCCTATCGTGCTGGCTTCTAGAAATCCGGAAATGAATAAAGCCGGAACCACGGCATATTTTTTTACGAATTCAAGGTAATTCATGAAGGCTCCCGGCAATTTTTAGAAAGCAGAAGTTCGATCTTGTCAAAATGGATGCGGATCTCCCCTTTCTTATTTTGATTGCCATGCTTGACGAGCTGGTCATAATAATCTTGGAGAAAATCGTTATGTTTGGTGGTAGGAAGGTGCGACAAGGGAGTTAAGATCGCCTTTAGAAATGGCATGAGCTCTGCGCGATTGGCGAAAAAAAGCTCGCTATTTTTTTGCTCCATGCGATCAATTTTAAACCCAATGTCTGAGAGTATTTTTCTGTAATCGCGCTCTGAGTGAAACGAGCTGCTTGATTTGAAATTTATGAAATGCGACACCCACTTAAATGACAAAATCACTTTAAGGCTCATTGCTTTGAAATCGTTATGAGACGATTTAGGCGTGGCGCGAATCAGTGCTTTACCTTGCGGTTTTAAAGCTTTGTAGATGGAAGATAACGCTTGCTTTTGATCGGAAATCCAGTGAAGGGCGCTGAAGGAGACGATGCGATCAAAGGCTTCATGATCGTCTAAATGGCTGGCGTCTTTGACGATGAAGGTCAGATTAGGATACTCGGACGGAGGATATTTTTTTGAAGCAAAGCCGATCATTGCTTTAGAAATATCGCACCCGATAAAAGTGACTTGAGGGAATTGTTTTGCCAGGCGGGAGGTGACCTGGCCGTCTCCGCATCCGACATCGAGGACGCTCTGGACTCCATCAAAAAAACCGCCGGCGGTATAACACTCCAAATCTTCGACTTGGTTGCACGTGCCTTCATAATAATCGATCACCTGCTGCTCTGTGAAATCCTGGCTGGCAAAGGCGCTGAATTGAAAGAGAACGAGCAAGAAAAAATTTTTCCACATAAAGCCCGTATTAACACAGGCTTTAAGTGCTTGACAAGCAAAAATTATTTATTTTCGTACTCTGCGAGTTTTTTTTGGATCTCGGGAAGAAGATCTCTCACAGTTTGGCGGCCGAGCTCAAAAAGCTCCTTATTCTGACCATCGTTAAACGTGCCGGAATCTTCAAAGTCCATCTTGACTACGATGTCAGCAAGCTCAAGCGATTGATCGACAAATTTCCGGTAAGCGATATCGAGGCTTCGTTTTCCAATGCCAAACAAATGCCTAGGTTTTGCAGAGGGCAGCTTACCTGTCACATCAATTGCGATGACGATCTCAGCTCCATGTTTTTTTGCGATGGAGACCGGCACAGGGCACGAAGCTCCTCCATCGATCAGATGCCTGCCAAAGAGTGGAACAGGTTTGAAAACTCCGGGAAAAGAGCATGAAGCACGGACAGCGCTTGCGATATCTCCATGGCAGATTTCAATGGTTTCGCCGGTTTGTAGATCGGTTGCAACCACAATCAAAGGAGTCTTAAGCTCTTCAAATGTCTTGGCATGGAGATTTTTCCTCATGAGATTTTGAAGTTTTGTACCGTTCACGATTCCAAAGAGAGGTTTAAAATAGGAAAAATCGAGAATATCGGATCTTTTAAGGGCTAAAAAGTTTTTCTCAACTTCCGCAAACTCTTGTCCATCGGCATAGAGAGCGCCAGCCATAGCGCCTGCGCTGCACCCCACAATTAAATCAGGAGTGATGCCTGCGGCTTCTAGCTCATTGATCGCTCCTAGAAGGGCCAGCCCTTTTGCGCCGCCTCCGCCCAGCACGAGAGCAATATGAACCGGCTTTTTAGCTTCAAACGTTGGGATCGCCACCACTTCACTTGGAGGCATATACGCAAAGCGACATCCCATCAGCAGGATTAATAAAAGTAAGCTAAGTTGTTTTTTCATTGAAGACGATTATAAAACGATGTTCATAAGAACTAAAGAGGATTATTTGACCAAAAATCATATAATAAAATTTTTATTACTTCCAGATGTGCGGACTAAAAAAATCATCGAGTCGAAGAACCGAGTCAAAATAGACACGCCTCTCTAAGGCTTTATCCACTCCCTGATTGGTGATCAGCACTCTTTGAATCGTTTTCTTGTCCTGGTTAGGCAGAGATTCTAGTTTCTTCTCAAACTCATCGATGACTTTGGAAGATACGGGTGTTTGAGAATATTTGATTTCGCAAATTGTCATCACTTTATCATCGCGATCAAAGAGTAAATCGATCTGAAACCCCGGCTCTTCTTCAGCTGTTTTTCTGCTGAAATAGGCACCGGAGCGGTATTTGACACCTCTAAAACTTAAAAGCGCAGCGATCTGACGATGATGTTTTCGGCAAAACCTTTCAAAGGCATATCCGAGCCACTGCTGAAAGGCCTTCATATTTAATGCTTCCAGAGGAGTTCTTCGAAAATCTCCCTGCTCAATTCCTTTGGCTTGGGGCTGAATAAACCGAAAATAAAACTGCATGTAGGCATCCGTAATGCAGTACCTCACAAGACGGCTCCCGGAAGAAAGATGGTAAGGAGCATAACAGTCGATAAAACCGCACACTTCTAAATCTAAAAGCTCATCCGATAATGCACCTCCTGAACGGAGTTTCAAATGCTTTAAAATTTCTTCTCGTGTGGCATACTTACGCCGACTGAGAAAGGCTATGATTTGCCGGTAGTGTTTGTTGCTAGCCAAAGAGCTTGTAAAGATGCGCTCATACTCCGATGAAAAAAAAGCTCCTGGAACAAATGATTCCTGGCAAAGATTTAAGTAGAAAGATTGTTTGACATCAAGATGCTTGAGATATTCCGGTATTCCACCAAGTGTCAAATAGGCGTCAAAAAACTCGTTTTTAGAATAGGCTTTCAGCATTTCCTTGGCCTCGAGAAGGCTGAGCTCTTTCAACGGCAGTTCATACTGAGACCTGTTATAGAGCGCTTTCGATTTTATTACTGAATTGATCATGAATGAAGGCGCCGAGCCGCAAAGAATAATCATTAAGTCTGGATTGTGACGAAATATATTGTCCCATACATACTTCAATGCGGTCACAAAATCTGTTTGGTAGTCTGCGAGCCATTGAACTTCTTCAAAATAAATTGTCCAGCTTCCCTTTTTTGTACGCGCTGCAATTTCTTTTAAAACATCAACCCAATCCTCTAAACCTAAACGCGTCAGCAGCGGCTCTTCTGCATAAGCTGCCAGTTGTTGCATGACAAATTGCATCTGTTCGAGCTGTGCTTTATTTTCCCTCCCCTCGAATTTTAATAATCCTCCTCTTTTGCGAAGCGTCTGCTCCAGAAGCTCTGTTTTGCCTACACGCCTCCTTCCATATACAACTAGAATTTTTGATCCGGCTTTGTCGCAAATCCCATTCAGATATTTCACCTCTTGGTCTCGATCCACAAAATGTTTATTTTCAGGCACTTGAAACTGTTTCATATTTTTATTTCCGCCAATTAGACCCTAATTTACACCTAATTGGCGCAAAATTCAAGAAAAATCGCGCCAACTAGACCCCAAAAGCATGCTGATTGGCGCAAAAAAACTCAAAACAGACATTAAATATGCGTTACTGATATATATGTTCATCATGATTTCAAAACGCAGCCTCATTTCCCTACTTGCAGCCTTAATGCTCGGCGGATGCCTCCAATTTAATGACTCGGCGCCTTCTGCACTCGTCTCGTTTTCGCCCCCTGCTTCCTTACGGCCGGAGGGGCCGATTGTCCTGGATCGTTTAGGATATGCGCTTGCCTATGACGGAAGACTTAGAGGAGCCGGCTGGGTCTATGAGGAGCTGACAGCCTCTTCCATTGAAAACAACGTTGATCGAGCGCAGTTTGACTTCATGGAAGATCCTCTCATCCCCTCTCATCTAAGAGCTACCAAGCAAGATTTTGCGGGGTCAGGCTACGATCGCGGTCATTTGCGGCCGGCGGCCAATGCGAGGTCAAATGCAGAGCTAATGAAGGAGACGTTTTATTTCTCAAATATCAGCCCGCAGAACCCTCAGCTGAATCGAAAATACTGGCTGAAGCTTGAAAAACACGTGAGAGATCTGACCAAGTCATTCGACGTCGTCTACGTGATTACTGGCCCTCTATTTTTGCCTAAGAAAATGGAAGATGGAAAACGGTATGTGGTCTATGAAGTGATTGGGAAAAATGACGTTGCAGTGCCGACTCATTTTTTCAAAGTGCTGCAAGCTAAAAAAGGGCGCAGCATCAAGACAGAGGCCTATATCATTCCTAACGAGCCCATCGCGAACGATCCCCCTCTTCAATCTTTTGCCGCAACGCTCGAAAAAGTCGAAAAAGCAGCGGGGCTTTGCTTAAGTAGATAACACTGGTGGATTTTTTGGTTATGAAAATCCAGTGGAATCGTTTTTGCAGTGATATCTTGAATGGTGCATCCGGTAAAGAGCGTCTTATCGAACTTGAATTTCCGGGAATTAGTGCTGAAAAAAATAGTGCCGCCAGGAGTCAGCCTTTGAAGAGCCTGCCGGATCAAGGAGACGTAATCTATCTGAATGTCGAAAATCTGATCCATTTTCTTCGATCTTGAAATCGTCGGAGGATCGATCACGATGACATCGTAGCTGCCGGCATCATACTCTAGGTATTTTAAGCAATCTGCGCGGATGATTTCATTGGTATCATGTGTTAGTCCGTTTACGATGAAGTTGTCTCGTCCCCATGCAGTATAAGTATTAGAAAGATCGATGCTTTTTGTATAGCGCGCGCCTTTGGCTGCTGCCTGGACGCTAAAGGAGCAAGTATAGGCAAATAGATTGAGAAGGCTTTTTCCTTTTGCAAGTGAAGCTGCCATTTGCCTGGTTTCTCTATGATCCAAAAATAGACCCGTATCAAGATAGTCTGTTAAATTGACGAGAAATTTGACTCCATACTCTAAAACCGTGAAAAATTGCTCTTTATCAGCAACTTTCTCGTACTGCTCTATTTTGTCCCGCTTTGCACGGACTCTCCAAAAAACATCCTTGGGCCCTGCTTTAAAAAGCTCTCTGAGGACTTTCATTATCTCGTCTTTTAATTCACTTGAGAGCTCATCACCTTCATAGGAGAAAAAATGAATACAGAACCTTCCTGCATAAAAGTCGATGGCAAGAGGATATTCTTTGATATCCCTGTCATAAATCCGAAAGCAGTTGGTCAGGGTTCTTTTAGCCCACTTCCGGACATGCTGATAGTTTTTCCGGATCCGGTTCTTAATCGGCGAGCTTTTATCTTCGCCATCGGCGATTTCAGGTAGAACAAAGGACGGTTGGATCATTTCGACTTCTTTTTCCGGCCTTTAGCTTTGATTCGAACCAGTTCATACCGGTAAGGCGGTTTAACTTCTACAATCTTGCCATTGTGAGAAAAAACAAGCGCTGTCCCTGTACGAACCGCAATTTCAAAGGCTCTTTGGTAGCTCCTTTTATGGGCTTTCAAGACCAAATCCACCACATCATCATTGTTCATATGCAACCTCATTAATTTTTACCCAAATGCGTTTATCTAAAACATGAATTACATCTTTGCTTTTTCTTGCGATCAATTTCCCCTTAGGGACATCGGTTGTGTTATTTATCAATACCGCTACATCAGTCACATCTAAATAAGAATTTAAAAGATTTCTAAGACCCGCTAGATACCGTCTACGGATTACATCCTGAGGAACAAAGTGTCCACCCTGCTTAACACGTTGAGCAACTCTTTTGATGGCTTGTTCAGGACTTTCAAGCCACAGAAAAAATAGAATGACATCATAGCCTTTTGCTTTTGCAGCCCTTAGGTATTTTAAATAGTTGGTTCCAGCAAGCGTTGTTTCAAAAGCGAAGTTTTCATCATTCTCTAAGAGCTCTTTGAGCCTGTTGATCATGAGCTTGCTTGCCATGAGGGCCACGCTCTCAGGATGATTCGGTGCAAGTCCTCTAGCAATTTCATCTGCATTTAAGAACTCATACAAAAATGGGACTTTTGAAATAAGTTCACGCGCTAAAGTAGTCTTACCAGCTCCGTTAGGCCCTGCAATCACTAGAACTTTTTTTGACATGAGTCGCTCCGGGTTTAATTCGAAATGGTAGCAGTATATGATAAAAACCTTAAGGAGTATTTGCTAGAAAAGACTCTATATTCTGATTTTGAACCAGCCAGATCTTAGTTACACTCGATAATAACGCATTTTCTACACACTAACATCGTGTATGTTAGTGTGCAATTTTCATGTTATTGAAGATCCTTATTATTCCACGACAATGTCTAGATACTGGAGCAAGGCCAAAACTTCCGGCTTAGAAAACTTGGCCTTGGATAACTTGTTTGTAAGAGGATTAATGGCGTAATTGATCGCTCCTCGGAAGTTTGCCTGGGAAAGGTTTGTATTATGAAAGGCACTCCCCTTCAAGTCGACTCCCGCAAAGCTAGCTCGTGTTAGATCTGCATTGGAGAAGTACGTCTCTCGCAGTACGGAGTGGTCAAAAGAAGTTCCATTTAGCTCAAGATCTGAAAAGTTCGATGTGTCAATGAGGCACTTTGTGAACTTGAAAGACAAAAACATCGGATCGCATTTTGTAAAATTCACACCGACAAACTTGCACTCTTCGAATTCTATGTTTTGAAGCCTGCAGCCATCGAGCTTGATAAGACTTAAGTTGCACCCTAAGAATCTGCAATCTTGCAGCCTAGCATTTTTTAAATCACTCTCTGTAAAATCGCAATTTTTGAAGGTAACATGGGTAAAGATTTTATGTTTCAGATCCGAGCGCGCATAGCTCTCTTTTGTAAAAACCTGACTTTCAATTTCTTTCAAAGGGGACACTTTCCATAGGTGTGGATAAATCTTTGCCGTAAACGAGATAGATGCACTCATCTTCGCCGCGGATTAGCGGAAGCTGTAGCGCTTCTGCAAGAGTAAACCAGCGATGCTCATCATGTTCATCCGGATTAATAATGACTTGGTTTTTTAACTCTTCGAAGTCATGGGCATACATGTAGTAAAGAAAATCGACTTCAGGATACCGGATATACACCTTGCCAAAGTATTTGAGGGGTTTGCCAGCCAAATCTATGCCGGTTTCTTCAAAGACCTCACGCAAAATGGCTTGACTAGCTGTTTCGCCTTTTTCGACTTTTCCTCCGGGCACTCCCCACTTGCTCCCTTCGGACTTATCCGGCAGGCGCTTCAGGAATAATACATTATCCTTTACCGTTAAAAAGCAGCCGACGATCTCAACCTTGGGATTAAAATTTTCAGGGGGTTGCTGGAATACAAGCCGACCATTCGCCATGTTCATTAGCTCACTATAGACAAAAAGCAATATTTTACAAACTTCATAGGAATT
>JBGPMV010000007.1:0-19918 GCA_041487155.1 Rhabdochlamydiaceae bacterium | reverse complement strand
TTAGAAAAAATGGAGAAAAAAGAAGAGTCTTGCACTTTGGCCAGTTCTAACTACACGGTTGTTTCAAAGTATTATTTTCAAAATGTCCTCTGCGGAAGTTCCTGGGAAATTTATGATCTTAAAAACCTGCTCGAAGTCTATAAGAAGCGGAAAGCCGACGTCATCTGAAAATTTTTGTTAATATTTGTAGACTAATTTGGAAACAAAAAGTAATCTACGAGCAAAAATCATGAAACCCAAGGAATTTTCATGGAAGAACAACTTAATCCCTTCGTTGACCAAATGCGCAAAGAGATAAGAAAAATTATCGAAAAACTCTTTGAAACAGAACACCAAATCATCCAAAAAGACATTGAAATAGCATCGCTCACGCTTGAACTAGGCCTGCAAAAGAAAGCGTACGCTCTTTTACGCCAAAGCCACTCCAATCTTCTGAAAGGGCAATAGACTGACGCTTAAGAAGCGGCTATTTTTTTTCTTTTGTCTTTTTCTCGCAGCTCCAAAACGGAAACGAGTCCATCGCTTTCCTTTTCAATAGCTTCGGCAGTCTTTTGGTTTGGTTTTCGGCCCCGTAGATAAAGGTAAACACTGGCGGGACTAATCTTACATCTCACTGCAAACTCCACCGGATGTATCCGATACTTAGTAAAATAATCTTTTAGTTTCATAACCTTTTGTCCGTTAACATACTTGGCAGAAGGACAGTATATCTGGGGAGTAGAAATTCAACAACAATTCTATCTTCTTTGAGATATTGAATGGAATTATTAAGATCTCTATACTCCTATCAATTCGGCTAGGCTCCGCAGGTTCACACGAGGGTTTCAAATGAGTTATCTTAAAGACTTTCTCAATCTAATTTCTTCTCGGGACTACCCGGCTTTTGCTCGGCTCTGGGAAGAGTATTGCATGAGCGATGAGGTTGATCCTCTTGAACTTAAGAAGATTTTAGTCAGCACTAAAAACAGTGAATTCGGCGAGCCTTTCGGCAAGTATGTCGAAAATATCCTCCCCCTTTGGGAGCTGCTTCCCGAGTCTAAAGAGAAGCACACAATCTTTAAGCTAATCATCGATATCGAAACCACCAATCACGAAGAACTTCGTCAAAAAATCCTTACTTACCTTGAAAAACACTTCCCTCACGCAAGTAATGTGAATGAAAAAATTCGATTAACAGGCCTTCGCGGTAAAGACAATTTTCAGGCGGCGGTTGCCAATTTCGAGCTGCTCGACCACATGATGAAAGGGAAATTCGTTTTCCATATAGGCGGCTGGGGCGTAGGAGAAATCCTCGACGTCTCAATGGTTCGAGAACAGCTCAGCGTCGAATTTGAAAATGTTCCCGGAAAAAAAGACCTCTCCTTTGCAAACGCCTTTAAAAACCTCATCCCCATCCCCGACGATCATTTCTTAGCGCTCCGTTTTGGAAAGCCCGATGAACTCGAGCAACAAGCCAAAGAAAACCCCGTCGAAGTGATCCGGATGCTTCTAAGAGATCTCGGCCCCCAAACTGCCGCTGAAATTAAAAACGAGCTCAGCGAACTTGTGATCCCCGAAACTGAATGGACCAAGTGGTGGCAAAATGCCCGCATGAAGATCAAAAAAGATACGATGATCGAGGCCCCTGAAAATCTTCAAGAGCCGTTTGTTCTTCGATTGAGCGAGGTTTCTCATGAAGACCGCCTTCGCAAAACTTTAGAAGCCAAACCCGATATTAACTCGGTGATCCACGCGATCTATTCTTTTTCCCGCGACTTTCCCGAAACATTAAAAAACCCTGAATTCAAATCTTTCCTTTACTCAAAAGCACAGGAAAGCCTCACCACTCCCGACCTGACGGAAGCCCAGCAGTTGCAGCTCGATTTCTTTATGGAAGATTTTTCTTCCGGAAAAGGAAGCGTTAATTCATCCGCCTTGGTTAAAGAAGCAAAATCAATCGAAGCGCTTGTACAATCCGTTGATGTCCTCGCCTTCAAAAAAAGAGCTCTGATGCTTGCTCGAAAAGTACGCTCTGATTGGAAAGAGCTGTTTCTTAACCTTCTATTCATCATCGACCAAAATCCTATCCGAGATTATCTCTTTTCCGAACTTGATAGTCCTGAAACTCGAAAAGATTTGATTGCCAAGCTCGAAGAGCTTCTGTTACATCCTACAAGACATTTCGATGTTTTCGTGTGGTATTTCCAAAAGGTGATCAGCCAACCGGACATTCCATTTGCCGATAAAGAAGGCAAAAATCGGTTCTTCGAAGGCTTTTTTGTCGTTCTCCATCATGTTGAGAAGATGCCTACAGAGCGCGAGCTTGTGAAAAAAATGCACGGCATCTTAACCGGTGGAAGATACGCGATTGTCCGCGACGTCTTGCAAGGCACCAGCATTGAAACCGCTAAAGAATTTCTGCTGCTATCGACAAAATGCCACTCGCTTTCCGACCACGATCTTAAAATCCTCCACTCTCTTGCGGAAGTCGTCCACCCCTCTCTTGGCAAAATGCGCAAATCTCAAGATTCTCAAGGCGAAGAACATGTCATCTGGACAACAGAGGCCGGATTTAACAAAGTTAAAAACCGCATCCAAGAAATTGCAACCGCTGAAACTGTCGAAAACGCTAGAGAAATCGAAGTAGCAAGATCGCACGGAGACCTTCGCGAAAATGCCGAGTTTAAAGCTGCTTTAGAAAAAAGAAGCCGGCTCCAATCGGAACTTAAATCCCTCTCCGACCAAGTCAACCGCTGCCGCATCATCACGAAGGCCGATATTGCAACAGATGAAGTCGGCATCGGCTGTGTGGTCACTTGCAAAAACAATTCGGGCAAAACACTCAAGTACACTCTTTTAGGACCTTGGGATGCCGATACCGACCTCGGAATTTTAGCTTTCCAATCAAAACTTGCTCAAGTCATGAAAGGGCTTGCCATCGGGGATAAATTCCAGTTTCAGGGCGATGAGTTTGCAGTTGTTGATATTCAGAGCTACCTTGAAAAATAAAAGTTAAGCATAATCAACCTTATGCAACTGATTATCGCCAGCCGAAACATTCATAAGATTCGAGAGCTCCGCACCATGCTCAAGCCCTATAAGAGCTTGGATGTTCTCTCCCTTCTCGACTTTCCCCAATACCATCCGCTTCCAGAAAATCACACCTCTTTAGAAGCCAACGCAAAACAAAAAGCTGTTCATGCCGCCCAAACACTTAATCAGTGGGCTATTGCCGATGATACCGGCCTTGTTGTTCCTGCAATTCAAGGAGCGCCGGGAGTCGTATCTGCGCGCTTTGCCGGCGAAATGGCAACAGACGCTGAAAATCGAAAAAAACTCCTCGAAGCAATGAAGCAGATAACCGATGCAGACCGGCAAGCCTACTTCGAATGCTGGCTTGCGATTGCTTCTCCAGAAGGACTCAAAAAATGCGTCCGCGGAATTTCTGAAGGGACCATTGCAGATGAAGAAAAAGGCGGAAAAGGTTTTGGCTATGACAGAGTCTTCATCAAGCACGAATATGGGAAAACCTTTGCTGAACTTGAAGAAGCCGTGAAAAACCGCATCTCCCACCGCCGTAAAGCCCTCGATAAACTCCACCTCTACTTAAACTCGCTTGCCGATGCACTACTTGATCGACGGATATAATTTCTTTTTTCGCCTGACGAAAAATTACAAGTCGATGAAAGAGCAAGAGAGATCTCTTCTAGAAAAGCTCTATCAAACCATGACGCAGCTAGACTCCCCGATGACCGTCGTGTTCGACGGACGGGAAAAAGATCCTCCCGAAGCTCTCCGCCGCAATCTGAAATCGATGAACATTGTCTATACTCCCGCCCGCCAAACAGCCGACGATTATATTTTAGAGCTGCTCGAGCACACTAAAAATCCCGCCCAAGAAATGGTCATCTCCTCCGACCGCGATCTCTTAAGACGCGCTAAGCAAAAAGGAGCCCGCACCCAAACCATCGAAGAATTCATCCACAAAGTCACCCACAAAAAACCATCCGACGTGCAAGAAAAAAAGCGAACCAAAGAATCTTCACAAGAATTTGCACGGCTTCTCAAACTTTTCGAAAGAAACGGGGAAACAGGCTTATCGCATAGAGAGGATAATTGATAATTTTCGCTTCATGAGCAAAGTTGCGCAGAGTAGTTCTTGATAAGACAGGGGGAACATTTTCAGCATGGGAAAATTTTTCTTCATAGATAAGCAGGCTTTTCTTTTGTTTTGATATGCCTGCCTTGACCTCTAAAGGAAAAATAAGATGCTCTGTTGAAATGACAAAATCGATCTCTGCAGTCCCATTGCTGGACCAATAATAAAGGCCATCGAAATGTTCATCATGCAGTTCAGTTGCAACAAAATTTTCTGTGAGAGATCCCTTAAACTCTTGAAATAATTGATTTCCCTCCAAAAGCACGCGTGGATCGAGTTTACTCATGGCACCCAAAAGACCTACATCTAGCATGAAAACTTTAAAGGCTCTTTTGTCCGCATAGGCATCGAGGGGAAGCTTCGGCGTCGATATCAGATTTGCTTTGAGAAGAAGTCCGGCATCTTTGAGCCACTGGATCGCGGTCTCATAATTTTTTGCTCTTGCGCTTTCTCGAATGGCTGAAAAGATAAATTTCTTATTTTCTTTGGCTAGCTGTCTTGGAATTGATTCCCAAACGGCCATGATTTTCATCACTTCTTCTTCAGGAGCGTGCTTCGCAAAATCCAGTGTATAAGCGTCGAGTATCTCTTTTTGAACGACTCTTACATCCTCCAAATTCTCTTTTTTGAGGTAGGTTGCCACCGCTTCAGGCATCCCTCCGACAACAAAATAGTACTTTAAGAGTTTAATGAGTTTTTCGTGAAAAATTTCAGAAATCGCCCTTGGCTCTTCAAGCTCTTCGATCAACTTTCTTAAAGAGCTCTCACCAAGCGCATCCAGAAATTCAAAGAAACTAAGCGGCGCTAAATCTAGAAAATTCACTTTTCCTACCGGGAAACCTTTGCTGAGTTTTACACCTAGTAAAGATCCGGCACTCGCGACATGATACTCATTCTTTTTTTCACAAAAATATTTTAGGCTATTTAAAGCTTCAGGGCACTCTTGAATCTCATCAAAAATGATTAAGGTTTTTCCCGGTAAAATAGGTTGCTTAAAGTAGATTTCAAATTCTTTAATAATTCTCTCAGGATTTAGATTTTCGGCAAAAAAACTGGCAAAATGAGGCTCTTCATCAAAGTTGATGAAGATATGATTGTCATATTCTTTGGCAAACTCGGTTAAAAGATACGTTTTGCCAACCTGACGAGCGCCCCTTAATATTAAAGGTTTTCGCATATCCGAGGCCTTCCAGAGCAATAATTTATTAAAAAAATCTCTTCTCATAATCCCATTTTAGCGCCTCTTTCCCAAAAAGTCATTAGGAAAAGTGTCAATTGCTACAGAAAACGGAACCACTTTTCGGGATTTTGGACAGAAAAGCTAACCACTTTTCGTAACCCATTGATAGTTAGTGTTCCGCGTCTTCATCCATTTGAACGGGGGCGGAAAAGTCTGTTTCGTGCCAGGGGAAGTCGAGGATGAGGGCGCGGGTTTCTTCTAGAGATCTTGACCGGTTGATCATCTCTCGGAGCTTGCGCGTTCCTTGTCCCCTTTTTAAATACCAGCAGCCGACACGGCGCAGATCCATCGCGGCTTTACGGGGAGCGTGGTAATGGAGGATGAACTCGAGATGCTCTAAAAGAGCGTCTCGGTAATTAAGGGCCGAGCGGACAATCGGGGGCTCGCCGGCCAGGCGTCTATAGACATCTTCGATGATCCAGGGTGTTCCAAAGGTTCCGCGGGATAGAAGCACTGCATCACAGCCGGTAGTTTCGAACATTTTTTCGACTTTGTCTGCATCAAAGAGATCGCCGTTTCCAATGATGATCATGTCAGGGGCGGCTTCTTTGCATTCGCGGATCCAATCCCAGTTGGCCTGTCCTTTATAGCCTTGCTCGCGCGTCCTGCCATGGATTGCGACTGCTTTGGCGCCGGCTTTTTGTGCGATTTTGACAATTTGTGGTCCGACGATGGAATCTTCGTCCCATCCGGCGCGGATTTTAATCGTCACGGGGATTTTGACGGCGGAGATCATCTGGGTCAAAATCTCTCCGATGAGATCTAAGTTTTTGAGCATTCCTGAGCCTGAGCCGTCTTTGGTGACCTTATCGACGGGGCAGCCGCAATTAAAATCGATCACGTCAAATCCGAGCTCTTCTAGAATGCGAGCAGAGGGAGCTGCAAGCTGGGGTTTACTTCCACAGAGCTGCGCTCCAATGGGGTGCATCCCTTTTTCATAATCTAAAAGCCGGTAGGTGTGCGGGTCGTGGCGCATGAGGGCATCCATCTTCACCATCTCGCAATAGACAAGTCCGGGCCTGTAGGCCGTTGTCATGCGGCGAAAAGGAAGATCGGAACATCCGGCCAGCGGCGCGCAAAAGATATTGGAGGGGAGGACTAAAGGTCCGAGCTTAAAAGGCTGTATGAGTTTCACAAAATACTTTTCAGGATAAGCCATTTAAAAAACTGGAGGGAAAAATAGGCAAGCATCGGGCTTAAATCTAAAACTCCGCCAATCGGTGGAATGATCCGGCGAAAGAGATTTAAGTACGGATCTGTACAGCGGGCAAGCCAGTAATACCAGTTATATCTTCGGACAGATGGGAACCACGAAGAGATGATTCGAATGGCGATCATCGTCATATAGGCAAAAAATAGATATTGTATCACTCGTGCTACGATCATATCCTGGAATTATACCAAAAGTTCGGATAAAATGCTCCCATGCATGCGTTAGGAGTCATAAAAATTCAAGACCGTCTTCGGTGGGTTTTAGCCTGCTGGGATGGAACGTTCGTGATTGAACGGATGGATGAGGGGTTGGAGATTCCTGAGGATGTGCTGTCGATAAAAAACTTGAAAATCGTCACGGGCCTTGAGGGATCTTCGGTTTTACGCAGAGATTTTAAGCTTCCTTTTAAAACTTCAAATACGGTTTTACAGGCTCTTCCGTTTCAGCTCGAGCCGCTGCTTCCCTATCCTTTAGATCAAAGCATCGTCTATCCTCAAATTCATCCTTTGGAAAAAGAGAGTTTTGTAACGACTTGGGTTACAACGGAGGAAATAGTCAGCAGCCACCTTGAAAATTGGAACATCGAGCCGGATCTTGTCTCATGCGAAACCTTGGCCCTGGCAAGATGGGCTCGCGCTTTTTCCCCCCATGAGCCTGAGCTGGTCGCTATCCATGAAAATTTAGGGGTTGCGCTTCATCACGAGCAGATCCTCTGTGCAATGGAATCGTCCGACCCCGCCCGCTTAAAACTTTTCTTGAAACAAAAATATCCTCTCTATACCTGCATTGAGGAGGGCCCTACTCCGGACAAATGGAGCTATGCGATACCGATAGGGCTTGCAATGGAGGCGTTCCAAAAGCAGCCGTGCCAATTTAGGATGTCCTTATCTTCCCGCCAAAGAAAAAAACACCGCTTTTTTATGAAGACAGCGCTGGGATTAGGGATAGGACTTACATTGATGACTTCTCTTGTTTCGGCAGCGATTTTCCACTTTCAAGAAGCAAAGCTAAAAAGCCGGATTGCTGTTTTTCATGAATCTTCTAAGAGGCCGCTTGAAGAAAACGTGCAAAGCCTTCGAGACTCTTTGCTCAGAGCCGCAAAAGAAAAGACGGCAACCTTTAATTTCCCTTCGACCCAAGAAGTTTTGGCCTGGCTGTCGTCACAAAGCGTCCCTATCGAAATCACTCATTTTGAATATGAACTTCAAGGAATGGCCCGCGTGAAAGTCGGGATCGATTTTGAGGCGCCGGCACCTAGCGTTGCGGATCAATTTGTTAAACAACTTCAACAAACCCCCACGTTTGTTGAACCAACCCAAGAATTAAAATGGACCTCTCATCCCCAAGGATACAAACTCTTTTTCGAGCTGCAGCCAAAGCCTTAGACGGGTTCCAGAAAATTCCTTTCTGGATACGTCTATCTGCTGTCTTGCTGATGATGCTTTTTTGCTGGGCAGTTGTTTTTCAAAATGCGATCTCCCGTCATGAGCGGCTGAAAATTTTGGCAAGCGAAATTGCCTTTTTATCAAACCGCGCCGAAGCGCTTGAAAAACAAAAAGAGCTCCGAAAAAAAATGGAGCTGCAGATTTCAGAGGCGGTTCGCGGCTATCTGAAAGAGTCTGTAGAACCGCTGCCCCTTCTTCAAGGAGAAAAAGAGCGGGTTGCAGCTTTAACTAAACAATTTCCGGATAATCCTTCTCTCAAGGAACGGCTCCATTTTTTAGAGAGCGATCAAAATCAAATTCGGTTTGATTCTATCCGGCAAGGAACTGATTTAGAGCATAGGCTGGCGCGCCGTGTACAGATGGACCTTAATGACTTGAAGAAATTTCTTGAGGCGGTCGACACAGATCGCTATGATGCAACACAAAAGAGGCCTTTTCTCGTGATGAAAAAATTTGACCTGCTAAAATGTTACGAGAAAGGCGATGAAAAAGTTTATTCAATTTATGCGGAGATAATCGAAAGATGAAAAAAGCAGCTTTACTACTTCTAATACTTGCCGCATGCGGTCATTCCAAGTCAGATCCGGACCGGCTCTCATCGATTCAGCTGCTGGATCGAAACGGTTTTTCAGAAACCATCAGCCTGCAAGACCGGCTTGCGATCTACAACAAAACAGATTTCTTAGCTCCTCAGCCGTACCAAAAAGTGGTGCGCGTCTATGGTAAGGCCAGCGAAGGAAAAACCGTTTCAAAAGTCACAACGTACCACTCAAATGGACAGCTGTGGAAGTACCTGGAAAGTGAAAATGGTAGAGCCCATGGAGCGTACCAAGAGTGGCATCCCAATGGTCAGCTCAAGATTTCTGCATTTGTCATTGAAGGGACGGCCGATGTCAGTGAAATGGGGCAGATGACCTGGCTCTTTGATAAAACGTCTGAGGTTTTTGATGAACAAGGAAACCGCATTGCCGTGATCCCCTATAACAAGGGGCTTTTGGAGGGCGTCTCCAGCTATTATTTTGATACCGGCGAGCTCATGAAAGAGATCCCCTATTTCAAGAATGAAATCCATGGGACGCTAACTCTCTATAATAAAAATGGCGAGTGTCTTGAATCGGTTCCATATAATAGTGGGGAGCGCGACGGACTTTCCAACACGTATTGGGCGCCGGGCCAGTTAAAAGCGCGAGAACTTTATCAGAACGGACTTCTCACGGAAGCTGAGTATTTTGATAGCAAGGAATCTTGTGTTGCAGAAATCAAAAACGGATCGGGAAAGCAAGCTCTTTTCCAAGACGATTTTCTTGTCTCTCTTCTTGAATACCTAAATGGAAAGCTCGAAGGCGAGGTCCAAGTTTTTAATAGCCATCAGTGCCTCACAAACATTTACTATCTCAAAGATGAAATGAAAACAGGCGAGGAATGGGAGTATTATCCCACAACAGACGGCCTGCGCCATCCCAAACTTTTTCTTGAGTGGGATCAAGACACCATCCAAGGGGTGGCAAAAACCTGGTATGACACCGGCATCTTAGAAAGTCAGCGTGAAATGCATAATAATAAGAAGCACGGCCTCTGTTTTGCCTGGTTTAAAGAAGGCGACTTGATGCTCATGGAAGAATACGAAGACGATGTTCTCGTTAAGGGGTCGTATTATAAAAAATGGGAAAAATCCCCCACCTCTAAAGTAGAAAACGGAAAAGGAGTCGCAACCCTCTTTGATAAAGAGGGAAGGCTCGTCCGAAAAATCGCCTATGAAAAAGGGCTGCCCCTGAATGAGCCTTAAAGAAGAGTTAAGGGTTCATTGGAAAAAAAAGCTTCTTCAACTTTCGCTTGAGCGAAGGCAAGAAGCTGGAGTAGCGCTGACCCGCCATCCTTTTCCGAGCGGCATCATCGCCTCGTTTGTCTCTTTTCGCGAAGAAATCAATACTGCGCCGCTCAATCAACTTCTCGCTCAAAAAAATTCTCTCGTGCTGCCGCGTGTTCAAAAAGACCATCTCGTTTTTTATCTTGTTACCAACTTAGAAACCGAGCTTGCTCCTTCAAAACTGGGAATCTTAGAGCCGATTCCCTCTCTCTGTAAAATGGCAACTCGTATCGATGTGATTTTAGTTCCGGCGCTTGCTTTTGACACAAAGCATCACCGTTTAGGTTATGGAAAAGGATACTACGATCGCCTGCTTGAAAAAAGCTCAGCTTATTCGATTGGAGTTGGGTTTAAAGAACAACGGACGGATCTATTACCTTCCGATCCTCATGACGTTCAACTCAATCAGCTTTGCTTGGTCTAGAAAGCTATTGGACCATGCCTTGAGGAGGGCCGGCTTCGTTTTCCATGCCTTGCTGCTCAAGCTGTTCGGGTAGATACTCTTCGGTTGGGGCGCCGTATTGATCAGGGTTTTGCTTTTTTTGCTGAGGCTTGCACTGGCGTAATCCACCGCAACTAAAGGCTGTGACTGTACCGCCTGAGGGAACGTTGTTGCAGACAGAAAAATCTCCGCCGTCGACACAGAACCAAACGACGGTGTAAGGAGTTTGGGAGTTGTTATAATAGCCGATGCCTCCCCAGTAGTCATTCCACTGCATGGTTCGCTGGGGCATCACGATGACTTCTCCTAGATAGGTTCCATCGGCTGCGCGAATCACCGCTCTCAGTTTATAGGACGTATCGTTCAGAAGGCGAACCGCGCCGGCCCAGGCCTGTCCAATAAACAACAGAAAAAATACTGTCTTCAACAACCATCGCATCTTATTTATAGACTTCCATATATGCCCATTTAAAATCGAGTCCTCCTAAATGAGAAAGGACAACGCCCTTCACATTTTGCTTGGCCACATAGAGAAGTGTGTAATGGAAAAGAGGCATGATGGGCATCTCTTGCATTAGGATTGATTCACATTCTTGGAATATTTTTTTCCGCTTCTCTACATCGCTCACTTCCAAAGCCTGATCCAGAAGCTCTCGATAGCGGAGATTTTCCCAACCGGTGTTATTCGATCCGCCGGCCTTAAATTTAAAAATTTCTAGAAAATTCATGCTATCGCTAAAGTCGGCCGTCCATGATCCGGAAGCCAGCTGAAAACTTCTCTTGGAGATGCGGTCGAAAAAAACTTTTCTTTCAACGGCATGCAGCTGAACCGTGATCCCGAGCGCAGCTCTCCACTGCTCTTGCACTGTTTGCGCGATTAGGTGATTTCTTTCTCCGACAACATACATGAGTGAAATATTCGGCATCGTCTCGCGTGTCCATCCTTCTGCTTTCAGCGCTTCTTCAAACGCCTCTTTTGCAGCAGCCTGATCTCCATCTTTAAAATAGGGACTTTCTTGAATGCCCAGAGAGGGAGGAATGAGCCCTGTTGCAGGAAGCTGCTCTCCTTGCGTCACATGCTCGACAATATCCGATCGCTTCATAGCGAGTGCAAACGCTTTTCTCATGAGGGGATGCTGAAACGGTTCTGACTCGACATTCGTTCTAAAAAAGTAGGTCGCAAGAAATGGCTTAACCTGAAGCTCTCCTTGCTGTTTTAGATCTTTGAGAACTCCAACGGGAAGCATCGACAAAGGAGATCCGGCCCAATCAAGCTCTCCTTTTTCATACATTTTAAGTTCGGTCTCTTCACTGACCATTAAGAGGTCGATTTTTTTCAATTTGACATGCGAGGCATCCCAATAACTTGTGTTCTTTACAGCATAAAGATGGTCATTATGCTTCCATTCCTTAATAATAAAGGGACCGTTTCCAACGACTGTTTGGGCATCGGTTGCCCAATGCGGATGCGCCTCATCTACTTTTTGAGAAATAGGAAAAAAGACCGGCAGCGCGGTGAGCTCTAAAAAGTAGGGAATCGGGTGCTCGAGCTCCACTTGCAGGGTTTGATCATCGATAGCTTTTATTCCGACTTGTTCAAAAATAACCTTCCCGTCTTTGCAAGCTTTTCCATTTTTGATGGCATACATTTGAAAAGCTTGATCGGCAGGAAAGTGAGGATCTAAAACTTTTGACCAGCCATAAACAAAATCATGCGCGGTGACTTTTGCGCCCGTATTCCAAACAGCCCTTCGAAGATGAAAGGTGTACATTTTTCCATCTTCGGAAATATCTACTTTTTCAGCTATGGCAAGCTCGGCTTTTTCCTCCGGATTAATCCGCGTGAGCCCCTCAAAAAACATTTTAGTGAGCGTTATGGACTGTAAATCCCGCGCTCTTCTAGGATCGAGGGTGTGCGGCTCTCCGCCGATATTGACCCGAAGCCCCTCATGAGTTTTGGACGAACATGCAGCACAGAAAACCAAAAGAATGAGAAATTTGATAGATTTTGTGAGGATGTGCATAATGACCCTGCCTTAGCTTCTCAATCTATAGCCCAGGAGTAGAAAATGTCAACCTATGGTATCACCGAAGGCCCCGCGCCCCTTTATAATACGCCCAACTTTCCCCATCACCAAGATAAACTAGAGCCGGACCATGAAGGGGTCCTCATAGAAGTTGAAGCTGTGGTTTTTCCAAACACAAAATTCACCATCAAAAGACAGCTTCCCAATAATGTCAGCGAAGTGACAACCAGCGACTACCCCTCTTCTGAGCCTCTTTACATTGACAGCCGTTTTCTAAAAGCCGCTTCTGAGGAAACACCGGAAAGAGAGAGAAAACTTCCCTCCCCTGAAACAATTTTGAAATTCCTGCGCTCTGCGTTGGGAGTCCGTTATTTTTGGGGCGGCAATTGGATTCAAGGGATTCGGCAAATGACCTATTTCTATCCACAACTTCTTCTTTCCGACGATTTAATTTGCAAAGGAACCGATTGCTCCGGCCTGCTTTATCAAGCAACAAATGGGTTCACTCCGCGCAATACCAGCGATTTAATGAATTATGGCCAAGATCTCGAGCTCGACCCCTTTAATGCCGAGTCTGCACAAAAGATCGTAAAGCCGCTTGATATGATCGTCTGGAAAGGCCACGTCCTTTTTGTCCTCGACTCAGAACATACCATTGAAAGCGCTTTAGACCATGGCGTCATCATTTCTGACTTCAAAGAGAGGTATGCTTTTTTCCAAGATAGGGACTTTACCGTTCGTCGGTGGCATCCTGCTATGCTGTCTCCCTATGTGGAAACACTCTCAAGAATTTGATCGGGCTCAAGAGCGCCCGAATCAGCTTTTACTGGTTGGATTTCTCTTATCAAAGCCCCGGACGATGAGTATACCTCTCCCTTCCAGTTATCGATGCTGCGAGACTTGGAGCTAAAGTTAATTCCCATGACTAAAATCTCTTTTTCTCTATTAAGATACCTTTCCATGTATTTTTTTATTTGGGCTTGATTAAGTGCTGCATCAGCTGTTTTGTCCAATTTTAACTCAAAAATACAAATCGTTTTTGGCATTTCAGCCATGAGATCTATTCTTCCAATATTGGTCGCAATTTCGGAGTGGGTGGATACCCCTGATCTTTCCAAGAAAGTAAAGAGCACTGCTTGATAAAATCCTTCATGAGACCCGGAAAATTGCTGATACGGCATCTTAGCAAAATGTATGTTCATTTTGCTTACAAAAGATTCCAAATCAAACGCTTCTAGATCTTTTCTGACCTGCTCAGCCATCTGGCTTACTTCTAGCGGTTTAATCCCGACAAACTCGGTGAGGAGCGAATCGAAAAACGCCTTTCTGACCTCTTTGTTGGGAAAGTCAAGAGTGAAAGAATCATCTCCTTCGCTGTAGCTCTGAATTGTGAGATATCCTGTTTGGAACATAAGCGCCTGAAGGTCAATTTGATCTAGACTGTTAATGTCAGAGAGTTGAGCTCTGGTGGCTTGAGATCCTCGAATGGGGACAATGGATTGCGGGTATTTTCTGACCTGATCAACGAGAAAGGAAGGAGTTCCTGTGCCATACCAATACCCTATCGTTTTTCCAGAGCTTAAATAACGGAGTGTTGAATAGGGGTTGTAGACGGAGGCTTCTTGTTCAGAAAATCGGTATCCGTTGTACCACTCGCGAATCTCTTCTAGCACTCTATCTCGTGTCCAGCCCCTTTTTTTTGCGATCGCTTTTATATGCGCTGAGAATCGGCTTCTAATTTCTTCCTCCGTGTAGCCCATCATCGTGGCATATTTAGGATCCATTGTAATATCAGTCAGGTGATTAGGACCTGAGAACAGAGAAACTTGAGAAAACTTACTGACGCCTGTAACAAATGTAAATTTCAAATGCTCGTCAAGGCTTTTAAGAGTTCCAAAAAAACTTTTCATGATCGTCCGATTTTGCTCCACAACATCCGGGTTGTTTAGGTTGTTAATGATAGGCTGATCATACTCATCTACTAGAACAACAACTTTGTTGTATCTTTTAGCTAAACCCTCAATAAGAGCCTCTAACCCTTCCGGGATCGTAGGCGTTTTAATAGAAAAACCATTCTCCAAGGCGATTTTTTTCAGCTTTCTTTTTAAACTGCCTTCAAGTTCTAAGGGATTGCGGCTTACGATTCTAGAAAAGTCAAAGCTCACAACCGGATATTTTTCCCATTCGTAATTGCTGCCGTAAATTTTACAATCTTTGAAAAGATCCGGATTATTTAAGAATATTTCTCTCAACGTGTTAAGAAATAGCGACTTTCCAAAACGCCTCGGACGAGACATAAAATAATGCGGCGCATCAGCCTCTATCAACTCTTTAACGAACCCTGTTTTATCGGCATAGATGTAATCCTTTGTCAAGACTTTCTCAATGCTTTGAATTCCGATAGGTAATTTTTTCATAAACGGCTTATCTCAGCAATTTTGCACTTTGTAGTAGAGCATAGGTACAGCAGATTTAAAAGTCATCGCGAATGATTGTTTTTCTTCTCAGAAATCTTGCCTTCTGTTATCCATGTTCAAGAAGGAAAAAACAACCACCCCAACCATTACTTAAGCTTTAAGCATAAGGAGCATTCAATGTCTCAAAATCATGAAACTGGAAAGAAAAAAGCATTAGAAGCCGCTATTTCTTTAATTGAAAAACAATTCGGCGACGGGTCGATCATGACCCTTGGAAAACACTCTTCAACCCATGAAATCAGCGTAATTAAGACAGGTTCTGTCGCGCTCGATATCGCGCTGGGAATCGGTGGAGTCCCAAGAGGCCGTATCGTTGAAATTTATGGCCCGGAATCTTCCGGTAAATCGACGCTGGCAACCCATATCGTTGCTAACGCGCAAAAAGCGGGCGGACTCGCCGCTTACATCGACGCAGAGCATGCTCTGGATCCTGGCTATGCAGCTAAAATTGGCGTCAACGTCAATGAACTTTTGATTTCACAACCCAGCTCTGGAGAAGAGGCGCTCAACATTGCAGAAATGCTTGCCCGCTCCAACGCGGTCGACGTGATCGTTATCGACTCTGTTGCCGCACTTGTTCCTAAAAGCGAGCTAGAGGGAGAGATTGGCGATCAGTTCATGGGGCTTCAAGCTCGCATGATGTCGCAAGCCCTCCGAAAACTTGCCGCAACTCTTTCAAAAAGCAATACCTGCGCTGTCTTCATCAACCAAATCCGTGAGAAAATCGGTGTCATGTTCGGCAACCCTGAAACCACAACGGGCGGCAGAGCTCTCAAGTTTTACTCTTCAATCCGCATGGACATCCGCCGCATTGGATCGATCAAAGGACCGGACAACAGCGAAGCCGGCAACCGCGTTAAAGTCAAAGTTGTAAAAAATAAAATGGCGCCTCCGTTCCAAGTGGCTGAATTTGATATTATGTTCAACAGAGGGATCTGCCGCATCGGATCACTCATCGATCTCGGCGCGGACTATGGAATTCTTGAGAAAAAAGGAACTTGGTATAACTACGGCGGTCACCGCTTAGGTCAAGGAAAAGAAGCCGCCCGCGAAGAGCTTGAAAAGCAGCCCAAAATGGCTGATGAAATCGAAAAAGCCATCTTCGATATCGCTTCTAAAAAAGGCCCCGCGCCCAAAGCAGTAGAAGCGCCTGCAGACCTTGCTGAAGTTTAAAGCGAAGTAAAATTTCGGTGCGCCAGTTGATGGAGCATGTCGCACATCTTCTTAAAAGAAGGTGTGTCCAGACCCAGCTCCATCAATGTGATCTTAAACATTCTGAGCTCTTCTTCAAAAACTGCAAAAGCCCGGTCTTTTCCGATGTGCTTTGCTAAATTAATATCGCGCTGATTTTTTTCATCTTGCGCAAGATCAGCTAAATCATCCGCAATTTGAAACGCCATTCCAAAATGGTACGCGCAGCTTTTGACCCGGTCAATCCTTACGAGCTCTCCACCGCCGAAGAGCCAACCAAAAACAAAAGAGACCTCAAAAAGCGTCACCGTTTTTTTGTAGATCACCTGACGGAGGGTTTCTAAAGTGAGCGGAGGGGGAAAGAGGTCGTAAAATTGCCCGCCTGTTGCTCCTAAGATCCCCGCGCAGCGTGTTGCTTGTTCTAAGGCGAGCATGCCGACTTGTTCCGCCGTAGAGTTGTAGGGGGCTCCGAACTCCCTCATCTTGCTTGCGTTAACTTGTATCTTTTCAAAAGCTGCGCAAATAAGAGCATAACTGGAGAGAAGCGCGATTGATTCGCCATACAATTTGTGTAAGGTGGGTTGATTCCTTCTCTCCTCTTCGTTGTCCATGCAGGGAAGATCGTCGACGATGAGGGACGCGGTATGAAAGAACTCGACAGAGAGTGCGGCTTCAATCACGCTCAGACCGTTCCCAAGCGCTTCGGCAACCAGGAGGACCAGTAGCGGCCTAAAACGCTTTCCACCGCTTTTTAAAGCGTATTCACACGCATCTCTCAGTTTTGTTTTTTCTCCAAAACCTAAAATGCTTTTTGCGATTTCTTGTTCAATTTTGTCACGGTGAAAATAAAAGTGCGAAGTTCGATTGAGTTCAGCTGCCATTGCCATAATCACCTCACCTATTTTGTTTGTCTCGATAAATGGTTCGAGGGGGTAAAATCCCCTTAATGTTCATACATGGGTAGCAAAACGACCGGGGGCCAATTAAAGTTCCGGGGCTTGTAACCGCATTGCATCCTATTTGGGTTTGGTCGCCAACGACCGCCCCAAACTTCTTTAAATCGGTTGAAATCTTCTTTCCCTGAAACACGAGCGTCACCGGCGCGCGATCGAGTCTATAGTTTGCAAGCTTTACTCCTGCGCCCAAGTTCACATCGTTTCCTAAAATAGAATCGCCGACATAGTTGAAATGAGCCGCAGCGGCTCGATTGAGAAAGATCGAGTTTTTAACTTCTGTTGCATGTCCGATAATACAATCTTTGCCGGTTATGACGTTTCCGCGGATATAGGCTCCATGGCGAACCACAGTCCCGGGCCCCAAGATGACAGGACCCTCAATATAGGCCCCCGGTTCAACAACGCAGCCTTTAGCAATGGAGATTTGCTCTTTGTTGATTAGATAGGCGGTGTCAGGAACAACAATTTCGATTTTTCCAAGAGGGGCTTTTTTTAAATAGGAGGAAAGTTGATGCAGCGCGTCCCACACAGGGGCCTCTTTCTTGAAAAGAGCTCGGTGTTCGAACTCCTCTAATGAAAAAAACTGGTCTGAAGAAAGTTCTTGCATGAAGGCCATACTATCCAACTCCTGAATTTTCCACATCGCTTCTTTTAGATTCTTCTTAAGATCTTTAAAATATAGATACTCATCTAACGGTGTGGATTTGTTGATAACCCCCTCTTTTCTCTCTACAAAATGAGGTGTTCATAACTTTGCTCATAACTAAGACACGTTGTTTAAAATTGTGCATATCTCCCTTTTCCGGTGGGTTATGTCCAATCAATCGACGACTTACCAACACTCTGAAGGAACTGATTTGCTTTTGAAAAATGACGGCATCCAAAAAAACCGTCCACGGAATAAGGAGAGGGGTGCGCCGCTTGGAAGACCGCATGATGAGAGCCTAGCGCTCGATGCCCTTTTTCTTGAGCAGATTTTCCCCAGAGTAGAAAAACAATGGGATCTTTTTTCTGCACGAGCACATCAACGATTGCATCGGTAAAACGCTCCCACCCTTTTCCATAATGAGATTTCGGCTCACCGGCTCTCACTGTCAGCGTCGCATTTAAGAGGAGCACGCCTTGGCTAGCCCAGTGGAGCAGGCAGCCGTCTTTGGGAGGTGTAATTCCCAAATCACTTTGAATTTCTTTATAGATGTTTTTTAAAGAAGGGGGAAGAGAGACACCTGGAAGCACGCTAAAGGAAAGGCCGTGGGCCTGCCCTTTTCCATGGTAGGGGTCTTGACCCATGATCACCACCTTAACTTTATCGTAAGGGGTTTGCAGCAAGGCATTAAAAACAAGTTCGTCCGGCGGATATATGATTTTTCCGGTCTCTTTTTCCGACTGAAGAAAATGCTTTAGCTCTTGAATATAAGGCTTTTCAAGTTCTTCCTTGAGCTTTTCGTGCCAGCTTTTTTCTAGTTTCATGCCCATAATAGGTATATATTTTACCAAAACTGCTGATATTTCCAAAGACATTGACAGAAACCGGTTGGGCCCCTACGATTATTGGCTATTAGAGGGCAATAGAATGAAAGATCTCGCTGAAAACAATTTGATCCGTTTTAAAAATATTTCTAAGAAAAAAGAGACCATGTACGCCAATTTTAAGGTGAAGGGTCTCCGAAGAGGCGTGAATTTTACCGCTTCTATTTCTGTTGATCTTTCCGCAGCCGAGCTGCATCCCGGTGATGTTTTAGAAAAAATCATCGAAGAGTGTGCTCGCATCGGAGTGACAGAGTTCAAAAAAGCCGAATTCGAATTTGAAGGTTTGGCAACAGTCTAATTTTATCTGGGTGTGGCGCAGCTTGGCTAGCGCACTAGCATGGGGTGTTAGGGGTCGGAGGTTCGAATCCTCTCACCCAGATTCTTTTTTTGGGAACATTGAATATACTGGATAAGCAAAAGTTTAAATATTTTTATGTCTCGTTGGATATTTTTCTTTACGTCGATTCTATTGATAACCAATAAAGCCTATCCAGAGCAAGCGCCGGAACTTGGGGTTGATTTCAAAAAAAATATCGAGCGTACAAAAGCAATAAATCACTCTCTAGAGGATTTGAGTTCCCAATATGATGCGTTTCTTCTGGATGCTTACGGTGTTTTTTGGGGATCGAGTGAATTAGGCGTTCTTCCAGGAGCCGCCGATGCAATGGCTTATTTAGTGGCTCAAGGAAAACGTGTTGGGGTTTTATCAAATTCTACTCAACCTGCTACAAAAGAAGAGGAGAAACTCCGAAAACACGGCCTTTGCAAAGGAGTTCATTACCATTTTATTCTTACTTCGGGAGAGGTAGCCAAGAATTTATTATTGCAAGAAACGTTGCCCTTTCCTACTCCACGAGACTCCTATTGGTTATTCGGTTCTATTCACCCTCGTTTTGGCTCTCATCTTCAGCTTTTTGAAGGCACCAAATATCGAGAAGTAGAAAATCTTGAAGACGCTGATTTTATTTATATTTCAATTCCCCATATCGAAGGTGTAGATCAAGAAGATCCTGAGGTGTTTCGAAGCAAGGTTCAAGCTGTCAACAAACAGATTCCTGTTCTTTGCGTGAATCCAGATCGAGTGGCGATGGAGGGGCTTCCTCCTCGTCCGGTGGTTCGTCAAGGAAGCATTGCTCAGATGTTTACTGAAGAGCAAGCACCAGTTTATTTGATAGGTAAACCTTCTACAATTATCTACGAAGCAGCTTTGCAGAAATTTCCCCGGAATATTCAGAGAAATAAAATTCTCATGATCGGGGACACTCCGGAAACAGATATACGCGGCGCACATGGAGCTGGTTTAGATGCGGCTCTTGTGACAAAAACAGGTATCTTGACAGCTCTTCTGGAGAAGGAGGGAATAGCGCAAGTTATCGACCAGCTCCCATCCAG
>JBGPMV010000006.1:0-20638 GCA_041487155.1 Rhabdochlamydiaceae bacterium | reverse complement strand
AGTACGATCTTCCATTGTTTTATTTTTAATAAAAGTATATGGAATAGGATGGAGTTCTTGGATAGAATTTGTCCATTGATTTTCATCTGCAGTGAGGGGTTTGAAGGTATGATGTATCCCAGCTCCTCGTCGATATTTGATTTCAAGACTCGAAATATCACGATCTGCTTCATCCACCGAATTATAGTTAAGCATATTTATCTTTGCGAATACGTTGGATGCGACTTCCCAGTTTGTTCGGAGTTCAAGAGCAACCCCTAGGAAACTGGTGTTTATTCTTTCGCGCAGCTTTATTTCTGCTTGAGTTGGAACATCAACTTGTACACGACTTTGATAAAGAGGGAGAGCGGCTGTAATTCCCAAGCCGATTGCTATATAGGGATGTGCTTTTTTATAAGCAAAAGCGGCAAGAGCGCCCAGAACTAAAGCTCCTGCTACATATGCTAGTTTCCATTGTGGCTCTGTCTTGAGGGATTCTTCTTTTGAAAGAACCTGAAAGTCTTTTTTCAATTGATTAAAGCCCGCCATCGATTGGTCTGAAATATATTGCAGTTTTGTGAAAATCTCTGGATTGGGTGCTCTTAAAACTGATATTGCTGCCATAAATTTTAACATCCTTTAGGTTTTTAGATGAGAGGATGATGGCAAAGAGAAGGATTTTGGTTCAAGAGAAATATTAAGATTTTTTGGAAAAGTAATGGAGCAGCGGGATGATGCGGTCGGGGCTGAGGGAAATGGAATCGATTTTTTCATGGACGAGGAAGGTAGCAAAGTCGGGATAGTCGCTGGGAGCTTGGCCGCAGATGCCGACTTTGGTGTGAGCAGCGTGGGCTTTTTGGATGAGGGTGTGGATCATTGCCATGACGGCGGGGTTGCGTTCGTCGAAGAGGGAAGCAAGTTCTGCAGAGTCGCGGTCGATGCCGAGGGTGAGTTGGGTGAGGTCGTTGGAGCCGATGGAAAATCCATCGAAGCGGGTAGCAAATTGATCGGCGAGGATGACGTTGGAGGGGATCTCTGCCATCATGTAGATTTGGAGGTTGTTTGTGCCGCGCTCAAGGCCGTGGTGTGCGCAGGCTTTGAGGACGAGATCGGCTTCTTCGACCGTGCGGCAGAACGGGATCATGGGGATGATGTTAGTGAGGCCGTACGTTTCGCGGGCTTTTTTTAAGGCTTTGCATTCAAGCGCAAACCCTTCGCGGTATTTATCGTTGTAATAGCGGCTGGCGCCGCGGAAGCCAAGCATGGGGTTTTCTTCGTGAGGCTCAAATGCTTCTCCGCCGATGAGGCGGGCATATTCGTTGGTTTTAAAATCGCTGAACCGGACGATGACGGGATCGGGAAAACGGACGGCGGCGATTTGGGCGAGGCCCGAGGCGAGGGTGTCGATGAAATAATCTTGGGGTGTTTTGAAAGCATGGGTGAGTTTTTGGATCAGGGCACGGGCTTTGGAGGAGACTTTTTCGGGATGGACAAGGGCCATGGGGTGGATCTTGATGATGTTATTGATGATAAATTCCATGCGGGCAAGACCGATGCCTTGGCAGGGAACTTGCCACCATTTCCAAGCTTCGTCGGGGCTGGAGATGTTCATGAAAAGAGGAACGGGCGGTTTGGAGAGTTTGGAAAGATCGAGGGTTTCTGTTTTGAACGGGAGTATTCCTTCATAGATGGCTCCGGTGGGGCCTTCAGCGCAGGAGAGGGTGATTTTTTGTCCATTTTTGAGATTGTGCGTGGCGGTTTTTGTTCCGACGATGGCAGGGATGCCGAGTTCGCGAGAGACAATCGCTGCGTGAGAGGTGCGGCCGCCTAAGTCAGTGATGATGCCGCGAGCTTGTTTCATGATGGGAACCCAATCGGGAGAGGTGATAGGTGTGACGAGGATCGAGCCGGGCTTAAAAGTTTTGATGCGAGCGGCGCTGGAGATGATTTGAACAGGGCCAGTAGTGATGGCTTCTCCGATGGCAAGGCCGGTGAGGATGGGTGATTTTTTTTCATGCAGGGAGTAGGAGACAAAGAGGGAGGGTTTCTTTTGAGATTGGACGGTTTCAGGGCGCGCTTGGACGATGTAGAGCTTTTTCGTGATGCCGTCTTTGGCCCATTCGATATCCATAGGGCATTTGTAGTGCTTTTCAATGGCAATTGCCCATTTTGCAAGGGTGGCAAGTTCAGAATCTGAGAGGACGTATTGCGTTTGTTTGGAAGAGGGTGTTTTTTGGAGTTTGGTGTAGGAGCCTGAGTAGACGAGCTGTTTTTCTTTAGAGCCGAGGCTTTTCTTGAGGAGTGTCAATGTGGGTTTGAAAATCGTAAATTCATCGGGGATGACAGTGCCTTGCACGACGGTTTCTCCAAGTCCGAAAGCGCCTGAGATTACAACAACATTGCGGAAGCCTGTTTCGGGATCGAGGGTAAAGGCGACGCCTGCCGATCCTTTATCGGAGCGGACCATCCGCTGGATGCCGATGGAAAGAGCGACGCTGAGGTGGTCGAAATGATGGATGTCCCTGTATGAAATAGCCCGGTCGGTGAAGAGGGAGGCAAAACACTTTTTACATGATTTTAAAACCGATTCGATACCGCGGATGTGGAGGTAGGTTTCTTGCTGACCTGCAAAGCTGGCTTCGGGAAGGTCTTCAGCAGTTGCGCTGCTGCGGATGGCAACATCGGTATGGCGGCCGATCGAGTTATAAGCTTCGGTGATAGCAGCTTTGAGTTGAGGTGAAAAAGCGGCGTTTAACATGAGCTGCCGGATTTTGAGCCCTTTTTTTTGGAGCGATTCGTTTGAAGCGAGGATTTTTTTAATGGGCGATTCTAAACTGTTTGTTTTAAGAAAATCGCGATATGCATGAGCCGTTGTTGCAAAGCCGTCGGGGACTTTAATACCGTGGGGAGAAAGGGCTTGGATCATTTCTCCGAGCGAGGCGTTTTTTCCGCCGACAAGGGAAACATCTTTTTTAGATAGCGTTGCAAAGGGCCGAATAAGCTGCATAGATTACCCATATCATATCCGAAAATTTTTAAGTGAGAAATATCAATTTGCGTGCAACTTCTCTTAAGCCTTCGATTTGAACTGTCCGGAATTTCCGGACAGTTGAATGTTTCTGCAGTTCTCCTTCTGCGAAGACATTTTGGATATGCTCGGGTATTGTGCATTTGTTCAAGAAGAGAAGTGTTTTACCGGGGCTGCCTCTACCACTTCACAAGCGGGGGCATGGAGCAGAGGATGGCGTCGGGGTTTCCGCCGGAGAGAAATCCGAATTTGGTTCCGCGGTCGTAGAGGAGGTTAAATTCAACGTAATGCGCGCGGAGTTGGAGCTGGAGATCTTTATCGGCGGGAGTGAAGGGTTGGTGAATGCGCCGCTCGTAGATGGGCATGATGGCAGGAAGAAACGAGTGGGCGACGGCTTTCCATGCTTGGATATCGGGGTGGTGGTCGAAGAAAAGGCCTCCGACACCGCGCTCTTTTTTGCGGTGAGGGATGTAGAAGTAGCTTTTTGCAGCCTCGGAGAATTGGGTGTAGATGTCGGGGCCGAGGGCGTTTTTAGCGGCGGCGTGAAAGTGGGTGGTATCTTCATCGTATGGAAAACCCATGGGGGTGAGATCATAGCCTCCGCCGAACCACGATTCTTGTTCGGTTTCGATGTAGCGGACGTTCATGTGGATGGTAGGAGCATGCGGGTTGTGCATGTGGGTGATGAGGCTGACGCCGGTGGCAAAGTAGGGGCCTGAACTGTCCTGCATGGGAAAGTTCGGGCCGGAGACGGCGGACCAATTGACGGCGGCTTTTTCAAAGACAGAGCCTCGAATGAGGCTGATTTCTCCGCCGCCGCCGGTTGTGTGGTTCCACTCGGTGCGCTCAAAACGGCAGGAGGGCTCGAGGGTTTCAAAAGCGGCGATGATGCTATCTCTCTGCGTTTTTAAGAATTGAACTATTTCCTTTCGGTTGTGCATACTTTTAAGAGTATGCCAAAGAAGACGATTATTATCTTGGGCGGTGGAATCTCGGGACTTACGATCGCGTACGATTTAGCCAAGCATCAAGATCGATTTCAGATTAAGCTAATTGAAAAAAGCGATCATTTGGGCGGATGGATTGATACCGACATATCGACTGGTTTTTTCTTTGAAAAAGGTCCGAGGGTTTTTCGGGGATCAAGATCTCCTCATTTTCTTGCGCTCACAAAAGAAGCGGGTCTTCATTCGGAGCTGATTGAATCGAGTAAGGAGGGCCAGAGCAGGTATTTATGGAAAGAGGGGAAGCTTCGGCGTCTTCCGGTTTTATCGTGGGAGTTGATGAAAGGGGTAGTGCATGAATGGAGAGCTCCGCCGCTCTTAACGGAGGATGAATCCGTTTGGGATTTTGCCTGCAGGCGTTTTAATAGAAGAGTTGCGGAAGACATTTTTGATCCGATGGTGACGGGGATTTATGGGGGGGATATTAAAACGCTTTCTGTGAGGGCGTGTTTTCCTCTTTATAAGAGTTTGGAAGAGAAGCACGGGTCGGTTATTAAGGGGCTGCTGAAGCGCGAGAGGTTTAAAGGGCCGTATATGTTTGGGTTTCAAAGGGGGATGAAGAGCGTCATTCAACGGCTTCAGGAGCAGGCGGCCATTCCGTTTCATTTGGAAGAAGAAGTGATCTCTATTGTTCCAAAGGGGGAAAAGTTTGAGGTTAAAACTTCCAAAGGGTTGTATGAAGCCGATTATCTTTTCAGCGCTCTTCCTGCGCCGGTCATCGGAAAACTTTTGGTTCCGGAGCTAGCTCATCTACCGATGGAAGGGACGACGATTGTGAATTTAGGCTATGGTAAAAACGTTTTGAATAAAAAAGGGTTTGGATATCTGGTTTCTACTGCAGAAAAAGAAGATGTGATGGGTGTGATTTTTAATTCGAACTCGTTTCCGCACTATAACCGTCTGCCGCAAGAGACACGCCTGACGGTGAAATTGAAGAGCATTGATATTTCGGAAAATGAAGCGAGAACGCAGGCTCTTAAAGGAATCGCAAAACATTTGGGGATCACGGAAAAGCCCGATGTTTCGATGGTGATTCGGGCACCGCAAGTTTTTCCTCAGTTTTTAGTGGGACATCAAGGCCGCATGAGGGCGCTTGAAGAGAAATTAGGAGCGCAGTATCCGCATCTTAAACTTGCTGGGAACTACCTTTACGGGGTAGGTGTTAATGATTGCATCGCGAGAGCAAGGTCGGTTGTGGACAGTTTTTTAAGTGCGACTGCCAGCTGATCCAAATCATCCGGCGTATGGAGCGCTGTGATTGAAAAATGAAGGGTCTTGTTTTGGGAGGGCGCTAGGAAAATTTGCTCTTGTAAAAGAAACTGTCTCATCAGTTCTGCGTCTTTGCTGGAAAGAATCACGCGCGGTGAGCGGAGCTCTTCGATAGTAAACCCTGACAGCTGTTTAATGAGCCATGTTTTGTGTTTCTGAACCATTTTGCGTTCTGCTTCCATCTCAGGGATAAAGCTGAGGGCGCAGTCGAGCGCGCCAAGTACTGGAAAGCTCATCCTGCCGGAGACTAGCTCGGCGAGTTGTTTTTTTGCGCCGGCAACGAATGCGCCAGATCCGCATAGAAACGAGCCGCAGATGGTGCTATCGCCGGATGATCCAAAACCGTTTGCTCCTGTCAAGCCGAAAAGAAATGTCTCGTCGCTAACCTTTAATCCTTTCGTTTTTACATGATCGGTTTCAGCAGAAACGATTGTTGCGCTAAGTTTTTCAAGTTGCGCATGAAGCTCAGATTCGGAAGAAAATAATAGAGCGGTCTCTTTTCCAAGATAGTGAGCGAGTTTGGACTCAATTTCGAGCTGAGGTGTAGAAATGGTTGAAGGCGGAGGCGTCCCAACTCCATATTTCAGAGCATATTTAATCGCTCCTTTTTTCACCTCGGGGTGCTGAGAGAGCCCCAGAAAATCGCAGGATGAAAAATCCAGCAGTTTTTTTCCATCTAAGAGAACATACGGTCCATCTGTCGGTGCAATCGATTCCACAAGCGCCCCTTTTTTGAACGTCTGATTGTATTAGAAATGGGATATTTAATCTAATTTTTTTGATACGATGCTGATATCAAGGTCGTTTTTCTAACCATCCCAGGTTAAGGCAAACCTGGGATGGTACCTTTCTTGATTGTAAAAAAAACAGGTTCTAAAGTTTTAGAGACTGAATGGTGTCGACAGGTAGACCCGTCACCTTGGCAATTTGCTTTGCATTCAGTAGTTGTTTAAGAAGAGCTTTTGCGATTTCGATTTTCTCTTCCTGACGTCCTTCTTCGCGCCCCTTTTGGTGGCCTTCTTGGCGTCCTGCATTCACAGCTGCGGATAAAATGGCTTCGTGATCTCTCTGCTCATTCATACTATTTTCATAGGCTTTTCTGGTTTTGGGATCGGATGAAAGTCTTTCGAGCCTTTCAAGGGCTTGGCAAAAGACAGGGTCCTTCTTTAATAGACCGGCTTCTTTTTCTTCGATCAGAGATGAGTTTTTAAGTAAGTAGAGCCATTTGTCTTTACCTGTTTTAAGTTGAGAAAGAGGTTTATCAGGAAACTTTTTGAGGTCGACGAGGGTTGCTTTCCACTGATCAAAGAGATGGTCATTTGAAGAAGAAATGGAGGGGCTAAACCGATAAGTCTCCACAACTTTCTTGTCATTTAAAATTCCATTCTTTGCTTTTTTGTTCCGATGAAAATCGACAATTGCAATCACATGAACTTTTGGAAGATCTTGCCAGCTGACCTGTTTTTTTTGTCTGAACTCTTGAAAATCGTAATCGACTTGTTCGGTATAATCTTTGCCTAAGTAGTAAAGGAGCCTTTTATCAAATCCTTCGTGATTATAAGTCTGCATCTCAATGATGTACCGCTCTCCCCCTTTTGTTTTGACGGAAAGATCGACAAATGTTGTGGGTTTTCCAACTTCGATGCGCATTTTTCGGGGATCTAAAAACTCTTCGACTTTGATCTGTTCGTTTCCTTTCAGTTCTAATACGGCATTGATAAAGTTTTCTAAAATAACTTTACTGCTTTGATCGCCGAAAAAATCTTTAAATACAATATCTACTTTGAGATCTAATAGCTCTATCATTTTTATCCTACAACCGTGATTTTAGCACTTAGAAGAGATTATTTACACTGCTAATTTTTTTGATGCTATGCAGAAATAATGGAAAAAGAATTAGTCACTCATAGCCGCACAAGCTGCGCGACAGATGAGGGAGCTATAGTTGAAAATGCTAAATGAAACAGTCCAGCAAGGTGCTGGACAGTCAGATATCAAAAGACAGTTAAAGAAGGCTTTTATGAAGCAACCTGTAGAGGAATAAAGGACTTATATCTTTCTTATCACGAAAACAAAAAACTGACGACACTGTCGGCAGAAATTAGCTGGTCGCACAATGTTTATATCATGGAAAAGTGTAAAGATCTTCTTGAAAGAGAGTTTTACATGCGAATAGCAAAGAGAAATGGTTGATCCTATCGGATTCTAATAAAAGTGCTAATTTTTTTGATAAAGAAGGGGATGATGTTCGTGTTTGAGGCGGTCGCCGAACACATAGCCGAGCTTTTTTAATGCATGCGTGTGTGGATCTTTTTTTTGTAGAACGTAGACAGATTCGGTAGCGGCGTAGGTGATTAAGAGATAGCTTTGATGAGGCAGCTGGAAAAACAGTTCCCAGGGGATGATCATGTCGGGAGATAGAAAGACGATGTTTTCCGGCTGGCTGGGAATGAACTCGGAAGGGATTTTGGGGCCGGACAGATGGAGGAGGAGCGCGCCGGCAAGAGGAAAAATGGAGCTGATTTCATTTAGAGTGGAGGGAAGTTTTTGCGGAAATCCCGGTTTTACGCCGGTGCGCAGCAGTTGATCGTAGGCGATGAGGAGCGATTTTTTTCGGAAGAGATCGGCTCCGAGCTCTGCCAGGTTGTGGGAGAGGACTCTTTTTCGAATGGTTTCATCTTCGCGCCAGAGATCATGGCCTGCCTTGAAAAGTTCTTCAGCAGAGTGGAACTCGAGCTGATCGACAAGACGTTTTTCTAAGAGCTTATCGGTAGCGGAAGAGAGAAGAGCAATTTCATCGGGGGTTAAAACGGATTCGAGCTCGAGGAAGCCGTTTTGATTATAAAATCCGCGATGCTCTCCGGCTATTTTAAAACGCATAATTGTGTTTGACCATTTGACAATGTCTCTTTTCCAAGTCATAATATACCCCATGAAGGATTTAATGGCTCATCTTTCCGCAGTCGAAACGCGGATGGGATATACGTTTCAAAATAAAAAATTACTACGGCAGGCATTTACACATCGCTCCTATTTCAATGAACACCGGGGTGAGGTGGAAGAACACAATGAACGTCTTGAATTTTTGGGCGATTCCATTTTGGGGCTTATAATCTCTGATTACCTTTATCACCATTTGCCTACCCAGGCAGAAGGCGAGCTTTCAAGGCTGAGAGCTCATCTTGTAGAAGCAGGCAGCTGCGCGAGGTTTTTGCAGAAGCTGGATCTGGGCGAGTTCGTGCAGCTGGGGCGCGGGGAGCGGATGAATGAAGGCCGGGGGCGGGAAACGATTTTAGCCGATCTCTTTGAGGCTCTTTTAGGTGCCGTCTATCTGGACGGAGGGATGGAAGAGGCTCAAAAGTTCTTTTGGGGCCATTTTAAAGAAGAGATTGAAAAAATTTTAGCCAGTCCTGCCCGCAATTGGAAAGCTGAGCTTCAAGATTATTCTCAAAAAAAATATCAACGTCCTCCACTTTATAAGGTTTTGCGTGAAGAGGGGCCGGATCATAGTAAAATGTTTGTGATTGGCGCTTACTTGGACGAGCATGAAATCGGTCAGGGAACGGGCTCTTCCAAAAAAGAAGCAGAGCAGTCGGCTGCTCAAAATGCGATTGAAAATATGAGAGCTCCATGACAACAACTGCAAAATCCAAATCAAAAATTGTCTGGATTTGTCAAGAGTGTGGAAACCGGCAAACGAAATGGACGGGTAGCTGTTCGTCCTGCACGCAGTGGAATACGTTTGTTCAAGAAATCGAGGCGCCGCAAAGACACACAACGCTCACAGCTCCGGTCATTGCTCATCCCGTCAGACTCGATGAGGTTGAAGGGCAAGATGCGCCGCGGTATTCAACGCAGATGTCTCAGTGCGATCGTCTTTTAGGCGGCGGGGTTGTAATTGGATCTCTTTCTCTTGTCGCAGGGGATCCCGGAATCGGAAAGTCAACGCTGATGCTTCATTTGGCTCATAACTTGGCAAAGCAAAATTTGCGGGTGCTTTATGTCTGCGGAGAAGAGTCGGTAGAACAGACGGCCATTCGCGCACGGCGCCTCAAAATGACGTCGGACCAAATCTACTTTTATAATGAGACGAATTTTGAGCAGATCCAAACGCATATCGAAAAACTCAAACCTCAGATTTTAATCATCGATTCGATTCAGATTTTATATAAGCAAGAAATCCCTTCAGCTCCGGGATCTGTGACGCAAGTGCGCGAACTTGCGACGGCTTTTATGCATCTTGCAAAAAAACTCGGCATCTCAACATTTCTGATTGGGCATGTGACCAAGTCGGGAGAAATTGCAGGGCCGCGCGTTTTAGAACATATTGTCGATGTGGTGCTCGAATTTGAAGGGGATAGACAACATGGCTATCGTATTTTAAGAGCGATCAAAAATAGATTCGGGCCGACCGATGATATCGTGCTTTTTCAAATGCATACGGAAGGACTGAAGGAAGTTGAAAATCCTTCTCAAGCATTTTTGGAAGAGCGGATGAAAGAGTCTCCCGGATCGGTGATTGTGCCGACTATCGAGGGAAGCCGTCCCCTTCTTGTCGAAGTTCAAGCGCTTGTCGCCTCAAGCGCTTTTGCAACATCGTCTCGCAAATCAACAGGCCTTGATCCCAACCGGCTGTCGCTTCTCTTGGCTGTATTAGAAAAGCGGATGGGATATACGCTGCATCGCAGCGACGTTTTTGTTGCGGTGACAGGAGGTCTTAAAATCATAGAGCCCGGCATTGATCTTGCGATTTTACTTTCCATCTCTTCTTCGTTTTGCAACCGCGCTATCGATCCTGAAACTGTCGTCATGGGAGAAGTAGGGCTTGGCGGAGAAGTCAGAAGCATTTCCCGGGTGGAGCTTCGCCTGAAAGAAGCGCTCAATATGGGATTTCAGAGGTGTGTTTTGCCAAAGCGGAACTTAAAAGGACTTGCGTTTGAAGGGATGAAGCTCATTGGCGTCGATCGGGTGGAGGAAGCCATTGACAACACCCTCTCTTGATATTTCTGTCGGTGCTCGAGGCTCTTTACTTTCAAAAGCGCAGGTTGAAGAAGTGTATCAAGAGATCGTGCGGTTTTTCCCTGAGATTAAATTTCACCCTATTTGGATCACGACAAAAGGGGACCGTGACAAAATAACTTCGCTCAAAACATTGGATAAAACCAATTTTTTTACCGATGAGATTGATCAAAGGCAAGCGGCCGGGGAGTTTCGGATTTCGATCCACTCTGCCAAAGATCTTCCCTATCCTCTTCATCCCGAGTTAGAAATAGTTGCACTGACGAAAGGCATCGATCCGTCTGATTCATTGGTAGTAAAAGAGCTTCCGCTGCGAGCGGGCGCGCGGATTGGCACGTCGTCGCAGCGCCGGGAAATTTTTTTAAAAAATTGGCGAAGCGATTTAGAATGTGTCGATGTGCGCGGCACGATTGATGAGAGATTGAAGCTTCTTGATAACGGCGTTGTCGATGGCGTTGTGATGGCAGAAGCGGCGCTCATCCGTCTTAAACTTACAGGCGTTTTGCGCATTCCTCTTCCTTGCGTACCTGCTGCCCTGCAAGGACGCCTGGCAATTGTTGCTCGAAAAAATGACACTGAAATGCGGAACGTTTTTCAAAAGCTGCATTTTAATAAGATTTTATATGTCGGAACAGATCCTTCCCGTTATCCGGAGGAAGTGACGCATCTTCCTTTAATTGATACGCGGCCGCTTTCGCTTCCTGAGCAGGAGCTACGTGATTTTGCTGCCTGTACGCATGTGATTTTAACAAGCCCCAATGCAGCGCGCATTTTAATGGATCAACTTTCTCTTGAGAGGAAACAGATTTTAGCGATTGGCACGGGGACGGCAGCAACTATCCAAGCAAGAGGTTATGACTGTGCCATCGCCTCTCAAGAGACTCAAGAGGGGATGATCGACTTATTAAAAAAGATCGATTTAGAAAACGGCTACATTTTTTATCCCCGTTCGTCATCTGCCAGGCCGCTGCTTGCAACGTATCTTAAGGAAGCGGGCCTCAAACATTCTATCTGCGATCTCTATGAGACGGTCTATTTAAAGCCCGACCCTCTTCCCTCTCTTGAAAATTTTCAAGAGATTGTTTTTACAAGCCCGTCGACTCTTAAAGCCTTTGAGGCGCTCTATACAGCGATCCCCCCGGGCATGAAACTCACCTGCATAGGTCCCGTGACTGAGCGGGAAAAGGTTGTACTAGAAACGCCTGGCGGGGTATTCTTTGACGAAAAGGAGAATGAAAAATGAAATATGAACTCCCTAAGCTTCCCTATGACTTTGGCGCTTTAGAGCCTGTGATTTCTGGAAAAATCATGGAGCTTCATTATACGAAACACCATCAAGGATATGTCACCAATCTGAATGGGGCTTTAGAAAAATACCAGGAGGCGGAAAAGCAAGGAAATCTCGCTGCGATGATCGGGCTGCAGCAGGCGATCAAATTCAATGGCGGCGGTCACGTGAATCACTCCATTTTTTGGACCAATTTGGCTCCTGTTTCCAAAGGCGGCGGTCAGCCTCCCAAAGGAGATCTTTTAAAGGCGCTTGAAGCTCAGTTTGGAAGTATTGAGGGTTTAAAAGAAAAAATGTCTGCGATGACGGTCGGAATTCAAGGGTCTGGATGGGGCTGGCTGGGATACGATAAAGCAAATAAAAGATTTGTTTTAACAACGTGCGCAAATCAAGATCCTCTGAGTACGCAAGGTTTTGTTCCACTACTGGGAATCGATGTGTGGGAACACGCTTATTATCTGCAATATATGAATGTCCGTGGCGACTATGTAAAAAATATTTGGAACGTCATCAGTTGGGAAAATGTCGCTGAGCGGTTTCATGGAGCTTTATAACAATAAATAGGTTACAATATTTTGCATGGGCCTTTTCTCTATAAAGAAGAAAATTAAAGTTCAAACGACAACCAAAGACAGTTTTAGCGGTTGGATCAAGTGCAACCACTGCCATGAGCTGATTCACGCGAATGAGCTTCAAGGCAATCAACACTGCTGTCCTAAATGCGATCATCATTACCGTCTGACCGGCCTTCAACGGGTCGATCTTCTTGCTGATAAAGATACTTTTGAAGAGATGTTCACGCATTTAAAGCCGAAAGATCCGCTGGGATTTGTCGATACGGAATCGTATGAAAGCAGGTTAAAGCGCTCAATAGAGACAACGGGGCGGGATGAAGCGGCCGTTGTCGGTGTGTGTCGGTTAAATGGACAAGAGATAGCTCTCGGGATTCTAGACTTCAGCTTCATGGGCGGATCGATGGGTTCCGTGGTCGGCGAGCGGATGACGAGCATTACTGAACACGCGTCGGCAAACAATCTTCCTTTGATCTTGGTCTCTGCCTCGGGCGGGGCGCGTATGCAAGAATCGATTCTTTCTCTGATGCAGATGGCAAAAACATCTGCGGCTCTTGCTAAATTGCATGAGAAAAAACTCCCCTATATTTCTGTTCTCACCAATCCTACAACAGGCGGCGTGACAGCTTCTTTTGCATCGCTGGGGGATATTATTGTCGCAGAGCCTGATGCCTTGATTGGCTTTGCAGGAGCTCGCGTGGTGGAACAGACGATCGGTCAAAAACTTCCTCCCAATGCGCAGAAATCGGAATTTCTGCTCGAAAAAGGAATGATCGATTGCATCGTTCGTCGACATCAATTGAAAAATACGTTAGGCTCACTCCTAAGCTATCTAACCGGGAATCAGCGGTCTTACTCGCTGGATCAACAGCTTGATCCAAAAGCTCTAAGGCAGCTCCCGCAAAAGCTTAAAGCCCTTCTGGCCTTATCGGCCGAAGATTTGAGAGTAATTAATAGTAGCAAATAAATATACTCATAATTGTGATGGCAAAGGACAATGAGGACCATTAAGCGAAATACTTTATCCCTCAATGCAAAAAAACAAATTTCTCTAAGAGAAATCTGCCAGTCATATAGTCGTGAAAAACAACACTGGCTTCACCGTTTACAAGCCTGGAACTTTCAAGCTCATTTAGGCAGATCTCGAACTATCCGCGACATGATAGTTAAACAAGAATATAAATCTCCCAATGGACTGCAAGCCCGCCATTGGAAACTTGCCCTCGAAGACGCAGCAGAAACTTGGAATAAATATTGGCAAGCCCTTTTTGTTAAAGTCCGTCCCAAGATTGCCCGTCGAAAAGATCTCACGGAAACAGAGCAGCACTATGCCTTTTGGCTCCTAAAGAACAACCCCTCATTTGCTGCTATGATGCAAGGCAAATGTCCTGATCCTTCTTTCCCCATCGAAAAATCTACAAAAAAACGCATTGCAAATTATGTACGAAGACTGGTCAGCGATTGCAAAGGAAAATCACCTGCCGTAAAAATATCCAGAAGCGTCCGATTTGATGGAAACTGTTACGATGTGTTCAAAGAAAAGGGACGTCAATATATAAAACTCATGTCACTAACACCCGGAAAACGGATTTGCATTCCACTTTCCGGTAAAACAACTATTTCCGGAACCATCACGCTTGTCCAATCATCCGATAGCACATTTAACCTGCATATTCCACAAGAATTAAAAAAGAAAAACCCTCCTAAAAACCCCACGGAGGCAGTTGATTTCGGGTATACCGAAGTGATGACAGACACGCATGGCATCCGCTATGGAACTGAATTTGGTACAACGCTCACCCAAGCCTCAGACAAACTGTCTCAAAAAATGAAAAAACGGCACAAGTTGCACGCCCTAGAGAAAAAGACCAATCTGAAACAAGCCAAGCGTCTACGAAAATACAACCTAGGCAAGAAAAAACAGCACTATAACTCCAAGCGCGTAAAAATAACGCTTGAAAAGCAAGTTAATACTGCCATCAACCAACTCATCCGTACAAAAAATCCTTCTATCTTAGTCACAGAAAACTTGCGTCACGCTTTTACATATGACAAATCAAAGAAAGTGAATAGAAGATTATCCTCATGGATAAAAGGTAAATTACAAGATCGAATAGCATTTAAAGCGCTGGCGGAAGGTTTCCGTCATGAGCAGGTCAATCCGGCCTATGGCTCTCAAAGCTGTCCCAACTGTGAATTTGTGGATCAAGGAAATCGCATTGGGGACCGCTTTCAATGTCTACACTGTAAACATGAGAACACAGCAGACCGGGTTGCCGCACTGAACTATGCCAGAAGAGTGAACGATCCCGAGATCGGGCTGTATACGCCTTACAGTCAAGTAAAAATCATACTTCAAAGCAGGTTCCATCGCCGAATGGAAATGGGGGCAACCCTTGACTGTTCCGGGCAGGACTCTAGAAACCGTAATAGGGACGTATCCACCGTCCCCATCGAGACTGAAAATGTCATAGCCGGGAGAGAGAAATCTCGCTATAACCGGACGGTCAATCAGAGAGCGAAACAAAATAAACATGTTTAAACACATTTTGAGGAACAGTTTTGGCGGATGTCGAATCATAAATCTTTACCCATATCCATTACTTTAGAAGAAGGAGCCGAGCTTCCTTCGTATGCTTCAGCTCTTGCGGCAGGGGCCGATGTGCGCGCCTGCATCAAGGAAGAAGTGATTATTTTGCCGGGGGAATCGGCCCTCATTTCGACGGGGGTCAAAGCGGCTCTTCCGGAAGGTTATGAAATTCAAGTGCGGCCGCGCAGCGGCCTGGCTCTAAAAAATAAAATCACCGTTCTCAATACTCCGGGAACCATCGACGCCGATTATAGAGGCGTCATTGGTGTCATTCTGATTAACCACAGCCGGGAGCCGTTTCATGTGGCGCCGGGGATGCGCATCGCGCAGCTGGTGGTGGCACCGGTGGTCCAAGCCCATTTTATCCAGGAGGCGTCTTTAGCTTCTACCTCTCGAGGAGAGGGTGGTTTTGGACACACAGGTATCCATTAAAAAAAATCTTTCGTGATTAAAATGGCTATCTTTGGCTAGACTTGGGAAAAGAAGATAGGAAGACGATGACGGCTATACAACAAAGCTGGAAATATTCAGGAGGGGGATGGAGGGGAAAATTCGATCCCAAGAAGCTCCTTAAATTCTTACGACAACTTTTCAAAAAGGATGGGCCCGTGTCGATCACTGATTATTTAGATGACCGTCTCGTGGTGTTTTTGCAGGCCGAGACACAGCTGGCGGTGGTTGAAGAGTTGATTGAAGCTCTCGATCTAGCCCATCGGTTAAAAGATAAGGAGCGGTTTCATCAAGCTATTTTAGATCGGGAAAAAATTGTTTCGACAGGCATCGGGCTCGGTGTCGCAATTCCCCATGCAAAACTTCCCGGGTATGAACAGTTTTTTATAGCGATAGGTGTGCAAGAAGGACAGGGAATTGAGTGGAATTCTCTTGATGGATCACAAGTTCATTTGATTTTTATGATCGGGGGGCCCGATAATAGGCAAACGGAGTACTTAAATATTTTATCACGATTAACGATGGCCATTAAAGATACAGACAGACGAAAAGCCCTCCTCAAAGCCACGTCGGCTCAACAAGTCATCGATTTATTCAAGGGGTGTTAAGAGGATGGATTTAAAAATTAAAGATGTTGCGGAACTTTTAAATGTTTCGGAAACGACGGTGCGCCGTTGGTTAAAAGATGGAAAAATTCCAGCGTATCAGCTCAATCATCAATACCGGTTTAGCCGAGGCGAAATCGAAGATTGGATGATGAAATGTAAATTAAAGCTCGGAAAAGATGGATTTTCTCCTTTTGAGGAAAAACAAATCTATCCTCCGCTGGACGACGACGAAGCGCTGAATAAAAGAACCGGAACGCAGCAGTACGGTCTATATCGTGCGATGTATAAGGGCGGCGTTGTGGCAAATGTGCCTGCAAAAACCAAACAGGAATTGATCAAAATGGTCATGAAGCAGGCCGCTCCAAGACTTGGGCTTGATCCCGATGTCTGCGCAGAGCTTCTTCTAGATCGTGAAGCGCTCATGCCGACAGCATTAAATTCAGGGCTTGCAGTCCCCCATCCGCGCGATATTGTTCTTGAAGTGCCTGGATCGGATACGATTGTAACGGTTTTTCCTGAAACACCTATTGACTATGGCGCTCTGGATGGACAGCCGGTCCATACGCTGTTCTTTCTTTTCTCAGCGTCCGACAAGACTCACTTGCATCTTCTCTCAAAGCTGGCCCATTTAGGGAGCCAGCCTCAATCGCTTGACTTTTTAGCTTCCAAGCCCAGTCAGGAGGCCCTTCTTGCCTACATTAAAGAGTGGGAAGCCAAAGTTCGAAATCAAAACCCTTAAAGAAGAATAACAACAATGAAAAAAGGACTGTTCGCAAAAAAATCAATCGGCTCTCTTCTTAAAGAGGCTGCCGATAATAAGCACGGCCTCAAAAGAGCTTTAGGCCCTATGAACCTGATCGCCATGGGTATCGGCGCAATCGTCGGCGCTGGGGTGTTTGTTCTGACGGGGGAAGTGGCCGCAAAATTTGCAGGGCCCGGAATCGTCATTTCATTTGTGATTGCAGCCCTCATTGCGGGCCTTGCAGCTCTTTGCTACGCTGAATTTGCCTCGCTCATCCCCATTGCAGGAAGCGCGTATACATATGCTTTCGTCGCCATTGGTGAATTTTTTGCTTGGATCATGGGAGTTGCCCTTACCATGGAGTATCTTTTTTCTTTTAGTACGGTCGCCGTTGCATGGTCTGGATATCTCAATAGTTTGCTGGAGGATTTAGGCTGGTCGATCTCGTCTTTAATTTCTAAGGCTCCTCTTGTTTATCAGGAAGGCGCTTGGGTGCATACGGGAGCTCTTTTCAACCTGCCGGCCATGATTATCATTGCCTTGATCGGGTGGCTCGTTGCCCGCGGGATCCAGACGGCTGCGTTTTTAAACGACATGCTAGTAATTATTAAAATTGGGGTTATTCTCCTGTTCGTCGGATTCGGCTTAGCGTTTATCAGCGGAGATTTCTTGATGCCGTTCATTCCTCCCAATACCGGAGTATTCGGTGAGTTCGGTTGGAGCGGGGTGTTCCGCGGAGCCGGCGTTGTGTTCTTTGCCTTTTTAGGATTTGACGCGGTTTCAACGCTTGCTCAAGAAGCTAAAAACCCTCAGCGCGATATGCCAGTCGGGATGATTGGGTCGTTGATCATTTGTACGGTTGTCTACATCATTTTTGGAGTCGTGCTGACCGGAGTTGTCGATTACCGCACACTCGGAGTGGCGGATCCTGTAGGGGTTGCCGTGAACGCTTTCGGTCCCAAATTTATTTGGCTGAGATACATCATTAAGCTGGCGATCTTAGCCGGTCTTACTTCGGTGATTCTCGTGATGATGGCAGCTCAAGCGCGTATCTTCTATACGATGGCGCATGATGGGCTTCTTCCCAAAATCTTTGGAAAAACCCATCCGACGTTCCGTACCCCTTTTTATAGCACGATCATCATCGCGATGATCGGGATGGCCATGGCAGGATTTTTCCCTGTTAATATTTTGGGACAGCTCACCTCGATGGGAGCGCTGTTCGTGTTCGGGATGGTCTGCTTTGGAGTCCTTGTTTTGAGATTCACTCAGCCGACGCTCCATAGACCGTTTAAAACGCCGTTTACGCCCTGGGTTCCGCTCCTTGGAACGCTAGCCTGCTTCTTCCAGATGGCCTTGATGCCTGCAGTGACATGGATCCAAATGATTGTTGTCATGGGGCTTGGATGTGCGTTCTACTTCTACTACGGACGGCGGCATAGCAAAATCCGTAATGGTTAAGGCGAGATGAGGGCTCCGCCTAGACAGAGGGGACCTTGGTAAAAAACGATCGCTTGTCTTGGAGTGATAGCCCGCTGAGGGGTGTCAAACTCCACCGACAAGCGGTCGTTTTCTTTTAGAGTAACGGTGCAGGCTTGGTCTTGCTGCCTATAGCGGATCTTGGCAGTGCACTTGAGTGGAAACGAGGGCGGTGTGCCGGCCACCCAAGAAACATCCGTAGCCTCAAGGGAGGGGCGGTAAAGGGCAGGATGGTGTTGTCCTTGTTCGACGAAGACGACATTGCGCGCAATATCTTTTCCTACAACGAACCATGCTTCACCCGGACCTCCGATTTTAAGTCCTTTCCGCTGGCCGATGGTGTAGAAGGCGGCTCCTTGATGGGTCCCGATTTTTTTTCCGCTCAAGGTTTCAAAAGCTCCTTCTTTGCAGGCAATGTAACCGCTTAAAAAATCTCTATAATTTCTCTCACCGATAAAACAGATGCCGGTGCTGTCTTTTTTTGCCGCTGTCGAAAGGCCGCTGGCTTCAGCAAGGGCGCGCACCTCTTTTTTCTTGAGATGGCCGATAGGAAAGAGCACCTGTTTTAAAACCTCTTTTTTTAGGGTATAGAGGAAATAGGTTTGGTCTTTATCTAAATCGGCGCTGCGGAAAAGCCCCTCTTCCTGCGTCTTCGCATAGTGGCCCGTCGCAAGGAAATCGGCGCCGAGCTCTTGGGCTTTTTGAAAAAGGGCTTTGAACTTGATTTCACGATTGCAAAGCACGTCAGGATTTGGTGTGAAGCCCATTTTGAGCTCTTCGATGAAATGGGAAAAAACAGAGTCACGGTATTCTTCAACAAAGTTGATCGTGTAGCAGGGGATTTGAAGAGTATCGCACACGCGCAGAGCATCTTCATAGTCGGCCGTCCCGGGGCAGCTCCCATCAAGATCTTCCCAATTTTTCATATAAAGGCCGATCACTTCATACCCTTGCTCTTTGAGTAATAAAGCAGAGACCGAAGAATCAACACCGCCGGACATTCCTACAACGACTTTCATAGGGATATTTTACTCTTAGGGAGGATTCTATGGATATAAACTAAAAATTTTTCTGGTTAAGCTCTTCCCAGCGGATGAAGAGTTGTTCGATCTGGGTCTGTGCAAGACTTGCCTCCGCACATAGGATGCGGAGTTTTTCGGGGTCTTCAGCGACTTCTGGAGACTCTATGAGCTGATTGAGCTCTTTGATTTTTTCTTCGAGTTTTGAAATTTTTCCTTCAATTTGACCCAGCTCTTTCTTCTCTTGGTATGAAACCTTGGCTTTTTGCGGTGCCTCTTTTTCTTTGGGTTTTTCTGGAGAAGAAGCGGTTTTGAGGGAAGATTCCCATTGGTGGTAGTCAGGAAATATTTGAGTTTGGCTCAGATCGCCGAGCGCGAGAAATCCATTGCAGATGCGGTCGAGCATAAATCTGTCATGGGTGATGAGGACGACAGCTCCTGTGAATTCAAGAAGCGTCTCTTCTAACGTTTCCAGTGTGGGAATATCTAAGTCATTCGTCGGTTCATCAAGAAGCAGGAGATCGGCGGGCTGCAGCATGAGATGGGCAATGGATATGCGAGCTCTTTCGCCGCCGGAGAGTTTTCCAATCGGCATGTCGAGGACATCAGGTGTGAAGAGAAAACGTTTGCACCAGCCATTGATGTGGATTTTTTGCCCATGGTAGTCGACAAAATCTCCTCTAGGAGAAAGGGCATCGCGCAGCGTCATATTGTCAGGAAACTGCATCCGGTGCTGATCGAAGTAGACGATCTTTAGATCGTCAGCGATTTTAAGGGTTCCTTGATCGGGCTTGTTTTCACCTGCTAAGAGCTTTAAAAGAGTTGTCTTGCCCGAGCCGTTAGGCCCCATGAGCCCGAGGCGCGTTCCGGGGGAGAGCACAAAGTCTAAATTCCGGAATAAAACCCTGCCGCCGATCTCTTTGGAGAGGTTTTTTGCGACGACGAGTTTGCGTGTTTCCCTCTCAGACGCTGCAAAATCAAGGTCTGCCCGTTTTTGCAGATTTCGTCGTTTGACAGCGGAGAGCTCGGCTAGAAGTTCATGGGCGTCTTCAATGCGGGCGCGTGATTTAGAGGTGCGCGCTTTGGCCGTTTGACGGAGCCAATCGACTTCGCGCCGCGCTTTAGAGGAGAGCGACCGCTCTTGTTCGATTTGTCCCTGGATAAACGCCTCTTTTTTCTCCAAGAAGTTAGAATAGGAGCCGTCGATTGCAAAGAGGCCATTGGGATAAAGCTTATCGAGTTCAATGATGCGCGATGCCATGTTTTGTAAAAAAAGCCGGTCATGACTCACGAAAAGGTAGGTAGGAGCTTCACGGATCAGGAACTTTTCCAGCCATAAAATTCCTTCCAAATCAAGATGGTTGGTCGGTTCATCGAGAAGCAGGAGATCAGGCTCTTGGATGAGTTCAATGGCCAGGCTGAGCCGTTTTTTCCAGCCGCCCGAGAGGAGGTTGGCAGTAGGTTCATTGCCGGTAAACCGGAGTTTACTCAGCCATGTTTCGGCAGCCCGCTCTTTTTCATAATCGGGCATCTCTATTTGAATCGCTTCTACAAGGATTTCTAAAGGTGTTTTTGCCGGAAACTCGCAAGT